>JAJZAG010000042.1 GCA_021799555.1 Deltaproteobacteria bacterium
GATCCTGGCCCTATGTGCCGTGGCGATCATCGCGACCATCAGGCAGCAACGCCGGCCGTTCCCCTACGATTTACGGCGTCCGCACACGATCGACGAAGCGATCACCGAAATCTTGCGCTATCCGACCAGCGCGGGTCTGCATCTTGACCTTGCCCAGCTGCTGAATATGCCGAACGAGGCCGGGCGCAGAGAGGCGGAACTCGAGGCGGCCTTAAAGCTCGAGCCAACCAATCCCGGTGCCCGCGATCTGTATGCTGCCGCACTGGTGCTTTCCGGCAAGCGTACCCAGGCGTTGAGTGAAATCCAGCGCTCGCTGTTTTACGCTCCGGCATTCGCTGATCATTACTATATGAATGGCCGCGTAATTGAGTGGCTAATGCCCGATGAGCAAGAAGCTATTATCGCGGGGCTCAGGCAAGCGGCCGAGGCCGGTTACTGGCCGGCGACTGACGCTTTGGCGAGTTTCTATGACAAGTTCGGGCGTTTGCGGGAAGAGGGTGAGTTTCTGGTACATGCCGCCTCGACGGTAAAGGATCCGACCCTCAGGTCGGCGCTGCTTTATCGTGGCGGTACAGTCTTTGTGAACGCGAATGATGGTTCACGTGCCGAGCAGGTGCTGAAAGAGGCGATAGCGGCGGACTCACATAACGTCTATGCCTATCGCACCCTTGCGCTCGGGGTATATGCGAATAGTGGGCGGCTGCTGGATGCCGAACGCGTGATCCGGCAAGGAATTTCGGCGGGTGCTCCCGCGGTGCCTATGTATGAGACGTTGGCGGACGCGGAGATTTCTCAGCATAACTTCGCGGCGGCAGCAGCTGCTTTGGAGAAGGCGGAGGCGCTTGCGCCTTCCGATTTCGACCTGGCACGCATGCTGGGCCAAGTCTACATGAGTGACAATAAACTCAACCGCGCCGCGGTTTGGCTCCGTAAAGCGACTCGCCTGAATCCACAATCGGCGCCGGCTTTTTTTGACTTGGCGCAGGCTGAGGAGGCGAACTATCAGTTCTTCGCCGCCGAGCGCGCCTATACGCAGGCGCTGGCGCTCGACGCCAGCAACACTGGTTACCGTGCCCGGTATGCGGAATTCAAACGGAAAGTGGCCGAAGCGAGTAGCCACTAATCTTGATTGGCGAGCGTTTCCTGTTGCTGAGTCACCGCGATCGCGCCACGCATCAAGTCCTCTCGTGTAAATCTCGAAAGCGCCGTGCATCGCTTTCTCGCGGGTAGCGAGCTCTCTTTCTGCAGCACCGCGATAGTTGTCGTCTGATGCGAATTGTATATTTGGGAATTAACTACTGGCCGGATGAGACGGGGATCGCACCCTTTTCAACCGGCCGCTGCGAATACCTGGCGGCGCGCGGCCACGAGGTAATCGCCTGTACCGCGCTTCCATACTATCCGCAGTGGCGGGTGCCGCAACCCTATCGCGGACGTCTTGCGTGCCGCGAAGAGCGTAACGGTGTGACGATTCTCCGGTCGTGGCTATACGTGCCGCGCCGGTTAAACGCCGTCCGGCGCGTCGCGCATGAGGCTTCGTTCGTTGCGTCGTCGTTTGCAAACGCCTGCTTTCGTAAACGTCCCGACTTGCTGTTTGTCACTTCGCCGCCGCTCGGGCTCGCGGCGGGCGCGATCGCGCTGAGCCGGATTTGGCGAATTCCCTACGTGTTTCATGTAGCAGACTTGCAGCCTGACGCAGCCGTCGACCTGGGAATGTTGCAACCGGGCGGCATGGTTAAGGGCCTGTATTGCCTCGAGAGAGCCGCCTACCGCAACGCCGCACTGGTGTCGACGCTGACCGATACGATGCGCCAGCGGATAATCGCCAAAGGGATCTCGCCCGAAAAAGTCACTTTGTTCTCCGACTGGGTTGAGCCTCAGCTGTTTCTGATACCGCCGGTAGCCGTGTCTCCCACGCCTCACGAACTGGTCGTCGCCCACTTCGGGAATATGGGCGTCAAGCAAGGACTCGAGGTAGTTCTGGATGCGGCGCGACTCACTGCCGACCGCAAGCAGATTCGCTACCTGCTGGTAGGGGACGGTGCCGCCCGGCCTACCTTGGAGGCGAAGGCGGCAGCGATGGGGCTGAGCAATCTGCAGATCCTCCCCTTGCAGCCTACGGGACGCTTCCTGGAATTGCTGTCAAGTTCCAGCCTTTGTCTCGTGACGCAGCAGGCGAATGTAGCCGATATTGTATTCCCTTCAAAAGTTCTGACCCTGCTTGCTGCTGCGCGGCCTGTGATTGCCTCAGCCAGCGCGGCCAGCGAAGTCGCCCGGGTGGTGGTCGAGGCAGGGGCGGGGAGAGTCGTGCCTGCCGAAGACGCGGGTCAACTGGCCGTGGCAATTATCGAATTGTCGCGGTCGCCAGCGCGATTGGCGGCCATGAGCACCGCTGGGCGCGCCTATGCCGCCTTGCACTGGAAGCGGGAGGCCGCGCTCCAAGAGCTTGAAGCGCGACTCCTCGGTGTTGCTAATGGAATCTCTCGCGTGGCCGAGTCGGCCGCCGTAGGCGCGGCACCCGACGAAGCTGAGCCGCAGGCTTAGGAACCTTATCCATCTTTTGATCTGATTAGTTCACCGCGCTGGATCGCCCATTTGTTTGCGGTTTCCGACGGAACGTTATTGATGAATCCGGGACCAACCCATCGACCGCAGCGCTCGTCCGTGGCGGTCAAGAGCGCGAGATTCGACCTGTGCTGAACGCCCGACGCACGCTTCTCAAACAGGCGGTGGCATGGCTCGACGCGATCACTCTGATCGCGTCGTTCGATGCCGCCTATTTCATCGTGAATTGGGCCTTCGCGAGACGCCTCAGTGCATTTTCTGCATATCTCTGGCTCTTGGGCGCAATCATTCCGATCTGGATTGCCGGCCTCTCTATCAGCGGTCTCTATAGGTCGGTTTCCTATTGCTCGGTCAGGGGTCTGCTGAGCCGGCTGATCGAGGTTCAGGCCATGGCCGGGATGGTACTGCTCAGCATGTTGTTCATGACCAAATCCGAGCAGATAAGCCGGCTGCTGGTAGACGTGTTCCTGGTGTTCAGCTTCGCGGCGCTGACGGCGCAGAAGCTTTATATCAAGTACTATCTGGATCGCCTCGCGAGTTTTGCTGCAGGTGCTCGTCACAAGGTTGTGCTGGTGGGTTCGGCCGGAGATGAGGCCGCCTACTCGAAGATGATTAGTGAGCACGCTTCGATGCTTACCGACGTTGTGGGGATGATCACTCCGGCGGTATGTTCCGGCTCAGTTTCTCATTCTCCGCGATTGCTCGGGACCGTAGCGGACTTCCTGAACGGTGGCGGCGGCAGTAGCGCGGTGGTGGACGAAGTAGTCGCGGTCTCGCGTCTCGACAGCAACACACTCAACTCGTTGAGCCACTGGTGTACGACGCGCGGCACAACCTTTCGAATGTTGGTGGAGGTGCCCACTCCACCGATCGGCATTTGGACGGCTGGCGAAATAAATGACGGCGTCTTCATCCTCTCGCTCGCGACGGTTCCCCAGCGACCCGGGCAACTCGCGATCAAGCGTCTAATTGATGAGATCGGTGCGTTGGCCGGGATAGTGCTCTGCGGGATCGTGTTTCTCTTCTACGGCTCTCGTCTGCGGGATGAGACCGGGGACTCGGTGCTGTTCTCCCAGCAGCGGGTGGGAAGAAACGGGCGGCGTTTTACGCTCTACAAGTTCCGCACGATGTATCGCGATGCGGAGAGCCGTTTGCCGGAACTAAAAAACGGTAATCATATGAATGGGCCGATGTTCAAGCTCAAGAATGATCCGCGAGTGACACCCACCGGACGCAAGTTGCGCCGTCGGCACCTGGACGAGCTGCCTCAATTCTGGAACGTGCTCAGGGGCGAGATGAGCCTGGTAGGGACGCGGCCACCAACCGAGGACGAGGTCGCTGCCTACTACGATCATCATCATCGCCGGCTCAGCATGAAGCCGGGGCTGACCGGGCTCTGGCAACTTAACGGCAACGGCACGGTCAAGGACTTCGAGGAGGTCGTGAAGCTCGATTGTGAGTACATCGATAACTGGTCACTGTGGCTGGACGCCAAGATCGTGGCGAAGACCATCGCCAAGGTGATGCGCGGCGATGGATGGTAAACCATCTATGGCCGAGGCTGCTCAAGCGCAGCTTGCTGGTGCTGGACGGAGCGAGGCTCGCAGCAGGGTGACCCGCTGGTTCGCCCCGCCTTTACCTTGGATTGCACTGACCTTTGCGTTGGTTACGGCGGCCGGATGACCAAAGACGCCGCCGCTGGTTGCCGACAGCATCGCTTACAGAGCAATGGCTCTGGGTCGGATCGGCGAGGTTCCCGGGTCAATTTCCGGCCGTGTTCTGCATCCCTATTTTGTGCGGTTCGTGAGCTGGGCGGCTGGCCTGGACATAGACCAGGCGTTCTTAGTGGCCGCGCTCATCACCCTCGCGCTGCTAATCGCAACGGTCGCCTAGATTCTGTGGCAGATAACTGGCTTCGGAGCGGTGGTTTTGCCGCTGCTGCTAACGCCTGTCCTCGTCGGCGACATGTTCGGGTTGTACTACTGTCAGGATTTATTTTTCGCCGCATTGTTAAGCTGCTTTTTTGTGGCACTGATCAAAGGCCACACGTGGCTCGCGCTGGTTCTTCTACTTCCATTGTACCTTACGCGGGAATCCACCATTCTGCTGGCGTTTGTGTGGGCGGCGCTAGCATGGGTCGAATCGGACCGCTTGCTCGCGGGAGTATGCGTCGTCATAACTGTTGTCGGACTTTTCGTATCACGACAATTCGCGTCTTTGGGGATGCCGAATGTGCATCACACGAACGAATTCGTTTTTCTCGCGCTCAAACCGCCCTTCGACTCGTTAAGGAACTTTTTCGGGATCGTGCTGGTCCCGAGCGAGATGAAAGGTAAGCCCGGCTTCACCTGCGCGCCCTTCGCGACAGTGCATCTGCCGAGGCTTCTCTGCTATGGCTCCACCCGGCAGTTCGGAATTTGTCGTCCTGACCCAAGCGCCCCATTGCACACCTTCACGCTGTGGCTGAGTCTCTTCGGTATCGGCCCTGCCGTCCTTTGGACGCTATTCAGGCGCAACGGCCGTCGCACCCTCGTGGGTTGTCCCCTGTGGCTGAAGCTGGCGGCGATTTACGGGCTGCTTGCCTTTTTGGTTGCTCCATTTGTGAGCTTCTGGCTTGAGAGGGATATCGGTTACGCTTGGCCGGTGTTCTGGCTCGCCGTGCCGGTCCTATTCATGGGGTTTTATCCTGCGTCGACACCCGGTCTCATCGGTGTGCTGTTGTTGGAAAATCTCGCCGCCTGCTGGATTCCCTATGCGTTAAGCCTCAGTTCCGCATCATCATGGGCTTTTGCAGCGGCGCTGACCATGCAGGCGCTAGCGCTATGGACCCTCAGCGGCAAGAGCGTGATGCGCGAGCCGCTCGCCTCAGCATGAGGGCCAGTGTGATCGGGCTCTGGCAGCTCAGTGGTAATGGCAAGGTGAACAACTTCGAGGACGTGGTAAAACTCGATTGCCAATACATCGACAACTGGTCGTTCCTGCTGGACTGCAAGATTATAGCCGGCACGGTGACGAAGGTTGCGCGCGGCGACGGCTGGTGATGCGCTTCCTGTTCGACGCACGGTAAGTCAGTGGTCTTCGGATGAGAGCTACGATGATTAATTGGGTCCGCCATCGACCCACGCTCGACACCCGGCCGAATCGTTCGCCTTCCGGCCCGGCTGCTGCCCAAGTCCGCAGTGATGCATATCCGCCGTGGCCCTGCTCGCGGCATGAAATGGATTGCCGGCAGCGCCGTCCATGGATGCTGGCTCGGCACTTTCGAACTGACAAAGCAGAAACTTGTCGAGCGCCTGGTCCGGCCCGGGATGACGGTCTATGACGTTGGAGCGCAAGCCGGATTTTACACTCTTATGTTCTCCTCGATGGTCGGCGCGACCGGGCAGGTTATCGCCTTCGAACCCTGTGCCTATGAGGCGCGCTATCTGCTCGACCATCTGCGCCTCAATTCGCTCAGTAATGTGAAAGTGATCCAGGCAGCGGTTGGCGCGGCCTCCGGCCGCGGTCGATTTTCCACGGAGCGGGGGCCCTCCCAGAACCAGTTGCAAGCAGAGGGTACGTCACCGCTGCTGGTTCCCGTCCTGGCACTCGACGACGTTGGGCTCGCGCCGCCCGACGTCATAAAGATGGACATCAAGGGCGGCGAGACAGACGCGCTTCTCGGCGCTCGGCGGATACTTCGCGAACACCGCTCCGTCGTGTTGGTTGCCTTGCACGGCCCCGAGCAGCGCGCGGCCTGCCCGCGGATTCTCCGCGAGGCGGGCTTGTCGGTCTTTGACTTGGACGGCTTGTTATTCGACGGCTCGGCTCCGTCCGACGAGATTTACGCATTGCCAGGGCCGATGAGCGGATTTGGAGGATGAAGCTTCGCACCACCTGGCGCGCGCTCAGCGCCCAAGGCTGGTAATGCGGTTTCTCCGAATCGGTGATGTCTCATCGGGAAAATAGTTCGATGCGTGTGCGGGCGATAATTCGCACGCTCGCGTCGCGGATCGCAAAGGGCGCGTTTCATCGCGCCGGGCTCGACGCGCAATGGCTCGCGAACAGTCCACGACACAACGCGCTCGGCATGCGTAACATGGGAATTCGCACTGTGATCGACATTGGCGCGAATACCGGACAATTCGCACGCTACATCCGGTCGATACTGCCGGATGCGACGATCCTGTGCTTTGAGCCGCTGTCCGGCCCATTTGCCGAGTTGCGCTCATGGGCGGACCGTGAGGGATCCGGCCGCATCCACGCGTTCAACCTCGCACTTGGGGAACACGCCGGTACGGCCAAGATGTTCGAGCATGTCGATCACAGTCCGTCATCGTCGATTCTGCCTTCAACCGCGATCTCGCACACGCTCTATCCGCAGACCCGCCACCATGAGTCCGTCGCGATACAGATAGATTCGCTGGACGAATTCCTAAAGCGGTCCGAAATCACCTTGGTTCCGGAAGTCCTCATAAAACTCGATGTGCAGGGGTATGAGGACCGCGTGATCCGCGGCGGGCTGAGCACTTTCGCAGCCGCGAGGGTCTGCATTTCAGAGATTGACTTCGACAGCTTATACGACGGGCAGTGCAGTTTCCGCGATGTCTGGATGCTGCTTGATCAGTCCGGATTCCAATTCTGCGGCAACCTCGACCAAACGTATGGCCCCGACGGCCATGTCGCCTTCTCAGACTCTGTGTTCGTCAGAGATGCGAAGTGACGTGGTTTGTCTGGAAGCTGCGCGTGTTAGCCTCCGTGCCGCGCACCACGACAATTAGCGGTAGAGCGGGAACTCATTTGACAATGCCGCTCCATCCAACGCGATTTGTGCATTGCTGGGGCAACGATCGCGCTTTTGCGATGAAGTGTAGGACCAATAACGAAGGCGAGGTAGTTTAAAAAAACGTCGATGCGATCTGTTCGTCGCGTTGTGGTGCTCGGAAGTTCGATCAGCTGTTTGGTGCGCCCGTCAGGACAGGGTTTACCCTACCCTGCGGTTCTTGAGAATCTTTTGAACCAGGACGACTCCGAGCTATGGCTAGTGGAAAATCTGAGCGAGGTGGCTGGCACGGCCGAGCAAATGCTGCCAAAACTTGCGCATTTGGTAAACATTCAGCCGGATGTGATCATTCTTCACTATGGTCATGTTGAGGCAATACGTCGGCCCCATTCGCGAAGAATGTGGCTATGGACGCATCTGTATCGACCCGGCGCGAATCCTGTGAGCCGACAGATCCGAATATATTGGGGATTGCGATACGCGTCAGCGCGGCGCCAATTAGGCTGGACCCGACAATGGGTGCGGCTTCCGCGCTTCAAGCGAATCCTGAACGAATGCCTTGGATATCTGCGTCGTGAGACCTCCGCCGAGTTGTTCCTGATACAGGCAAATCCATGGAACGGGTCTATCGAGACCTACGGACCAGGCTCCTACGGCGAAATTGAAAAATATAACGATGCCATGCGAGAATGCGCTAAACGCTATTCGGCAGATTTTGTTTCCATTCAGGAACTGACCGGTGAGGAACCATTTCGTTGTACGTTGGATCAGCTGATACCGGATGGAACGCACTTTTCTGCTGAGGCTCATTCATTATTGGCGGAACTTCTGCTGCACCGGATAATGGCAGTTTCTCGTCGCCGTTCTGATGGAGTTGCCCGAGAGCAGCAGGTGAACGGGCAGAAAATAGATGTTGCCAAGGGCTATCTCCTTCCCTCATCTTTGAAGAAGTCCGATACATAACTGGGATAACTTCATTGAAAGACAATGGCAGCACTCGATGATTCTGTGTTTAGATGAGTGCGGCGGTATTCGAGTGTTCGACGGTATCTTCGAGGCTGCGATGACGCACTATTACCTGATTTCAGCATCCTCGCTCTCCTACGTGTCTATGGAAAGTGAGACGAGGCGTAGGTGTAGAGAAGCGTGCAGTTACAACTAAACGCGCAGGCTCGTTGTTCTACTTGCGGTTCTCTAAACTTAGCGCTCATGGGAACGATTCCATCGAGCGACCTTTTTGCGGGGAAGCAGCTTCCAAAGCCGCGCGAGGGCGGTTCGCTCTATACCTGTCGCGTTTGCCATCTCTCTTTCAGATTCCCCTGCCCCAGCGATGATGAGCTGAATAGTCTGTACGCGATCGGGTGCGGCGACGCATGGACCAGCGGTCACCCGCGAAAAGACTGGAAGGTCGCGAAGGCATGGATTGAGGAGCGCCTCCCCCTGGGTTCCTCGATCCTTGACGTCGGATGTTTCGACGGAGGGTTTCTAAATACGTTGATGCCTGGTTATCAACGGTACGGGGTTGAGATTCAAAGCAGCGCGCGAGAAAAAGCGTGTGACACTGGGGTAAACCTTATAGCGGCTGGCTATGACGAACTGGCGAATTGGTCTGATAGATTTGATGCCGTTGTGGCCTTCGATCTAATTGAGCATGTCCGCGACCCAGCCAAATTGCTGGCGATGTTCGCCAGCGTGGTGCGTTCATCCGGCTTGGTGATCGTGTCGTCGGGGAATTCCGATGCTTGGTCGTGGGGATTACTGGGCGCCCGTTACTGGTATTGTGCAATCGGCGAGCACATTTCTTTCGTTAATCCACGATGGGCGCGGCCAGCCTGCCACCGGGTCGGCCTGACGCTCCAATGCTATAAGTTCTTTTCCCACTCGGGCGCGGGGCCTAACCGCAAACTGACGGAGGCCTTGAAGAACCTGGCGTATTGGCTTACTCCGGGAACTATGGCTGTTATCCGCCGCATGGGGGCTGGTGGGAAGGACGCCCGCCGTTTTCCCGAACTTGCCGATTATCCACCGTCGTGGATGTCAGCGCTTGATCACTTTATTTTTCTGTGCGCAAAACCAGCCACCTGAGCCGTCGCCGGTGGCGGACCTTCAGTCCACGATTCACGGAAAGGCGACCCAGATGGTAATTATCTCCAACAGCTTCAGCAAGCTTCATATGGCGATTGCCGCTGCTGAGAACTAACGGCGGGCCAACCTTTATGCAAAGCTATGAGGTATGCAAAGCTATGAGGCAACGGAGGCTTAATTTTCGCCGACGTACGGCTCGTTCTCTAGCTTGGTAGCCCTCGTCATCCTGAGCATTTCCTCAAGCGCCGCGGCTAATGTCACAGCAGCACGATACCGAATCTGTTCAAGAAACCGAGACTCCAGGATGCATCGCTGGCGGCGATGCACTGACACCCGCGTCTCGTCTTGCAGCGTCCTCGCCTTTTGGGCGAGAAATGGCAGGCGTCGCTGTCGCGAATGCCCTGATTGCGGTGCTCGGGTTCTGTACCGGAATTCTAAGTGCCCGGCTGCTCGGTCAGCGCGGCCGGGGCGAGTTGGCAGCGATTCAGACATGGCCGAACTTTATTTCCCTAGTCGCGGTTATGGGTACACACGAGGCGGCCGTCTATTACGGCGCGACGGATCCCAGTCGCGCCCGAACGTATGCCGCGTCCGCACTCGCTCTAGCGCTGATTGCAGATGTTCCGCTGGTCATTGCCGGGTACTTCGCGATGCCACTGCTACTCTCGGCGCAGAATCCTACGATCATTTTTGCGGCCAGGGTGTATCTGTTGTTTCCGTTTCTGCTCGATTGTTATGGGATTCCTGCCGTTTCCCTGCGCGCGGTGCGGGCTTTCGGACCATGGAATCAGATACGGATTGCTCCGGGTTTAGGGTTGGTCGGCGTGCTGCTGCTTGCGTGGCTGACCGGGTTTATCACCCCGGTGTTTATTGCCTCTGGAATTCTCGCGTTTAATATCGTACTTATCGCGCAAACACTGTTACTAGTATCGAGGCATGTCGATGGGCGCTTCGTACCCGACCGTTCGTTCTGGCGACCGCTGCTTACGTACGGATTACCGTGCGTGTTTGCGAGCATGCCGCAGATGCTGAACTTTAGGCTCGATCAAATGCTGATGACAAGCATCGTTGCCCCCAGCGAGCTAGGCCTCTACGTTGTTGCGGTGGCATGGAGTGGCGCGTCCGCACCGTTGTTGGGAGCAATTTCCGCAGTCGTGTTTCCGCGTATTGCCAGTGAGCCCGACCCTCGTGAGCGGTCGCGAATCTTTGCCTATACGATCCGTAACTCGCTGGTGATGGCTGTGTTGCTGTCCATATTGGTATTCGTTGCGACGCCATGGGCAGTGCCGCTGCTGTTCGGCAGGTCTTTTGCGGGTTCGATTCCTTCCGCACTGTTATTGGTTCCCGCCGCAGGCGTGTCGGCGTTTAACCTGATTCTCGAAGAAGGCATCCGCGGTCTCGGCGATCCCGTCGCGGTAACGTGGTCGGAGTTCGGAGGTCTGCTCGTCACCGCTATCTTGCTTGCCGCGCTCCTGCGGCCGTTCGGAATCGTCGGCGCCGCCATCGCTTCCCTTTGCGCTTACTCTGCGATCTCTGTGCTACTACTGTTCCAAGTTCGCGCATTGACCGCACTTGGCTTCACGGACCTGCTAATGCCGAGCCCCGAGGAATTGGTGGAGGAACTAGATCGCGTTCGTACCACCATCCGAACGGCTCTTTAGCGCGTAAAAGCCGCTCCGATGACGCATTAGAGATAAGGATCGCGCAGCGATGAGCCGTCGAAGAAATCGATTGTCTTGGTGTTCGCACATCTTCCGCCGCTTGCCGAATTCAGCGGGCGCGGCGATCTAGAAACACTATCTTCCGCTCTCGGATCGAGATTTCTCGCTCAGTGAATCACAACCCAGCCATCGATCCGTTGTACGAGACTTTCGCTCCCGCGCGCGACGCACTCGGCTTCACGTGGCTCGACGCGGCGGCGTTCGTCGCGCCAGCGCTGATGTGTGTGGAGGTGAGAATCGTCGGTCGGCTGTTCGGATCCGATATCTTTCTGCTGGCGATATTTCCGCTGCTCCTGCGTTCGCGATGGCGGCTGCTGACCGCGCGCCTCCCGATGTCCGTGCTGCGCCTTGAACTGCTCTGGCTCGCGGGGCAGGTTGCAACCGACCTCTGGCGCCGCACCCCGTTCGAGGATCTCGCGCGCGGTGAAAGTATGATTGCCTTCGGGCTGTTCCATTTCGCGGCGCTCTACATGCTGCTTTACGGGAGCCGGCAGCGCATCGTCGAGTATGCGCTCGGCCTCGCCGTCGGCGGTATCCTGGCGTTTTTCTTCGATCCGAGCTACTACGCGGCGGCCTACCCGTGGAAATTCGGCGTTGGGGAACCGATTACGATTCTTGTCGTAGTCGTTGCAGCCGCCACGTTGAGCGCAGGCGGCGTGTTCGCGTCCTCAGCTACTCTTTTATTCGCAGCGTGCGTTAACCTTTACATGGGGTTCCGCTCGATGGCCGGAGTGTGTTTCCTCGCCTCGGCCTTCCTCATGATTCAGCGAGAATCGGCTCGGCTGAGCCGGCCGTCGCGCGCAGCGACAGTGACGATTGCGGTCGCCGCCTTTGCCGCTCTGGCCGGAACATTCAAGATTTATGATTTCGCGGCGAGTACTGGTCTGCTCGGTTTCCATGCGCAACAGGAATTTGAAGTTCAATCGGCGGGAGAGTTCGGCGTGCTGCTCGGCGGCCGCGGTGAGATTTTCTCTTCCGCGCTCGCCATTCGTGATTCACCCATTCTTGGGCATGGTTCGCGGGCTCTTGACACCGATTACGCACTGCAGGGCCAGATGATTATGCGTGATTTGGGCTACAAGCCGCTCGCCCCCGACCCGCAAGCGGCTACGGGACTAATCCCGGAACACTCGTATCTCTTCGGAGCTTGGACGAACGCCGGTATTCTGGGCGCAGTCTTCTGGGCGTGGGTCTTCACCGTGGCGATACGCGCAATGTTCACGCTATTCCGTATGGCGGAACCGCTATCGCCGTTGATTGCGTTCTCCGTGGTTTTGCTTGCCTGGGACCTGCTGTTTTCCCCGTATGGCGCTCAACAGCGATTTTTCGCATCGTATGAGGTCGTGCTGGCGGTCTACATCCTCGAGTCGGCGCGCACCGGCGTCATGTCGGCGCGCGCGTTCGCTCACGACCGCTGACCCTGCTCTCCGGTGCGATGGGAATACTCGATGAAATTCTCGATTGTCACGATTTCGTATAATCAAGCGCGCTTCCTCGAACAGGCGATCCTCTCGGTCCTCAACCAGAAGGGCGTTGACGTTGAGTATATAGTGGTCGATCCGGGCAGCAGTGACGGGAGCCGGGAGATTATCGAGCGCTACCGCGATCGGATTGCGCGCGTGTTCTTCGAGCCGGACCAGGGCCCCGCCGATGGGCTCAGCAAGGGCTTTCAGTACGCAACTGGGGACGTGTACGGCTACCTGAACTCGGACGATTACTTCGAGCCGGGCGCGTTTGGCCGCGTCGCGCATTTTTTCGATGCAAGGCCCGACGTTGACGTACTAAATGGGGCGATACGGATAGTAGATAGCGGCGGCCGGGCTCGGTTGCGCACGGGCATAGCGGATCGTTTCGACTTGCGAAGATTCGTGGCTGGGGCCTCTTGGGTTGGGCAGCAGGGAACCTTCTTTCGCCGTCAGGCGTTCGAGAGATCCAACCGGTTCCGCATCGAGAATCGAACCTGCTGGGACGGCGAGCTTCTGGTGGATCTCGCGCTGGCCAACAGCCGTTTCGCAGTAATGCATAGCGTACTTGGCAACTTCCGGATTCACTCACAGTCAATCAGTGGCTCCAACCGCTTGAATGATCAATACCTCCGAGATCTGGAAAGCATTAGAAACCGCTTAGCCGAAGCAAACATTGCAGTTTCCCCCGCGCGTAGCGCCGCCCTTCGCGTGATGCACAGAGCGAACGTCATCCGTCACTTTCGCTCGCTTGTCATCAGATGAGACAGCACACGAGGATTACGATTCTCTGGAGTGGCCTGGCAAGCTATTCGGTGGCGTTTTTCAGAGAACTTGCCCTCTCACAAGGCTTCAGGATTCAGCTCATCTTTCAGAAGGGCGATACCGAAGCCCCGTATGAGGCTTTCGATCTTTCGTTTTGCGAAATGGCGATTGAGGACTCGATCGAGGTGCGGCAGAAACTGCAATCCTTGGTTGACCGCTTTGAACCCGATTGCGTGTTGATGACTTCGTGGGCGTTCTCGCATTTTATGCAGATCACACGGAAGCTTCGAAAGCGGGGTGTATATGTCGTGTCCGCAATCGACAATCAGTGGCGCGCAACAGTGAAACAGCACCTTGGCATACTGAGCGCGCCGGTGTTTCTGTGGCCGAGCATCGATACGTTCTTCGTTACGGGCGAGCGTCAAGCAGCGTTCGCACGGAAGCTTGGCTATGACGATCCTCTCTTTGGTTTTTACGCGGCGGAGGTCGAACGCTTTTTCAATGAGGTTTCCATCGCCGTCCGGCCTCGCGCCTTCCTCTATGTCGGCCGACTCGTGCCGGTGAAGAATATCTCCGAGCTTGCTAAGGCTTATCGCCTTTACAGGGAGAAATCTGAGAAAACGTGGAGTCTTCGCATCGCGGGAACGGGGCCACTGACGGACGACTTGAAAAAAATTCCGGGAGTTGAGTTGCTGGGCTTCGTGCAGCCCGACGACTTGCCGGGTGTGATGAAAGCTGCCCGCTGCCTGGTGCTGCCTAGCCTATGGGAGCCGTGGGGAGTTGTGGTACAGGAGGCGGCGGCCGCTGGCCTTCCGGTAATTGCGAGCTACAACTGTGGTGCAGTGACGTCCTATCTACATGACGGAGTCAACGGGTATATCGTTCCTCCGCGTGCTGACGAGATCGCGTCCGCTATGACTCGTATCTCGCGGGCTACGGATGAAGCGTTGCTCGGCATGTCGCGGGCGGGTGTCCAACTCGCCAATCTATGGTCACCCTCAAAGCTCGCTGCGTATTTTAATGCAGAAATCTCCGAACGTATGGCTGCCGGCCCAATCTATCGCCGTCGCGCGCGGATTTCGAACGGCGCGCGTGAACCGCATTCGCAGCCAGCGGATTGACTGGTGAAGCGGATCGGGTGCAGTCAAGATTTCAGGCACCGACGTCCGGCAATGGTGATTGATGACGATAGTTAACTTCGGGTGTGGACCCTTTCCGTCAACTGGTTGTGTGAACATCGATGGCAGCCCTACCGTGCTCGCAACGCGGCTGCGCGTACCTGCCTTCCTCTTCTCGGGAGCGCACAGAGAGGTCGCGTTGGCCGCGAGGCGGTACTCCGTTCGTTGGGGCCGGGCCAAAGGCATCGTTTTCCCCGACGCCTCACTGGATGGCTTTTACGCGTCTCACGTGCTCGAGCATCTTCCGCGCCAGGATTGTCTGCGGCTGCTTGCGAACGTCAGGCGTTGGCTGAAACCGTCAGGTGTCCTGCGCGTAGTGCTTCCCGATCTATTGGCCATGGCGCGGGCCTACGTTGAGCGTGGGCTTGGCGCGGATGAGTTCGTAGCGAGAACTCACCTCGCGATTCAAGGCGCGTTAGCGATACGCCCTTCACACCATCGCTGGATGTACGACGTCGAGAGCTTCAGCCGGCTTCTTGAAGATGCCGGTTACACGAAAATTCGAGAGTACGGCTTTCGGCAAGGGCTGATGCCCGAAGTGGCCAAACTCGACCTTGCCGAGCGACGCGCCGAGAGCTTCTACGTCGAGGCGCAACCTTGAACCGTGAATTCATAACGCTCGCAGGTGAACAAGCACGGCCGGGCAGCGCAACCATTTAGACTCAATGTGCGGAATCGTTGCAATCTTTGCTTATGGCTCCAACTCGCCGCCCGTTGACGAGCGGGAGCTCATCAAAATCCGCGACGCGATGCACACGCGCGGTCCCGACGGCGCGGGCGCGTGGATTTCCGCAGATGCGCGCGTCGGCCTAGCACATCGCAGACTATCGATTATCGACACCAGCGAGGCGGGCGCGCAGCCGATGGTTAGTGCTGACGGCACGCTCCGCATAGTCTTCAACGGCGAAATCTACAACTATCAATCCCTGCGCGAGCGCCTCGAGCGTCGCGGCTTCGCTTTCCGCTCCAGCAGCGACACCGAAGTGCTGCTTCATCTGTGGGCCGACCGGGGCCCCGCGATGATGGACGATCTGCGCGGGATGTACGCGTTCGCGATTTGGGACGACACGCGAAAGCTGCTCTTCCTCGCACGCGACCCGTTCGGAATCAAGCCGCTCTATTTCGCCGACGACGGCCGCACCGTTCGCGCCGCCTCGCAGGTTAAGGTGTTGCTGGGCGCGGGTACCGTCGACGCGTCGCCTAATCCGGCGGCGCAAGTTGGATTTTTGCTCTGGGGATATGTGCCGGAACCGCACACGACAGCGCGGGGCGTGCGCGCGCTGCCGGCGGGTTCGACGATGTGTATCGATCTGCAGGGGCACAAGACCACGCGCAATTTCTGCTCTCTGCGTGACGAGTTTTCCATCGCTGACGCGCAGGCGGCGCAGGCTCCGCCCGGTGATGCAGAACTGCGCGAACGGCTGCGCGGCGCGCTCACCGCAAGTGTCGCAAGGCATTTGGTCTCCGACGTTCCGGTGGGTGTGTTTCTGTCCGCCGGACTTGACTCGGGTACGATCACAGCGCTGGCGGCTGACATCTCCGGAGCGGACCTTCGTACGATCACGCTTGGTTTTGCTGAGTTCTCGGGCACCGCGAACGACGAGACCGTACTCGCCGCCACGGTCGCACAGCGCTTCGGCACCCGCCACGAAACCCGATGGGTCGGCAAGGGGGAATTCAGTGCGGAATTCGAGCGCATGATCGCGGCGATGGATCAGCCGTCGATCGATGGCGCGAATACCTATTTCGTGAGCCGCGCGGCGCAGCAGTCGGGTCTCAAGGCAGTCCTTTCCGGCCTCGGAGGCGACGAGCTGTTCGGGGGGTACGCGAGCTTCAGCCAGATTCCGCGGCTGGTGAATCTCGCGGGCAAATTCGGATGGACGCATCTCGGCAAGGCGGCGCGAATTATCGCCGCTCCGCTCTTGAGGCGGATTACCTCGGCAAAATACGCCGGCCTGCTCGAATACGGCGGCAGTTACGGAGGTGCCTACCTCCTGCGTCGCGGACTGTTCATGCCATGGGAGTTGCCCGCGCTTTTGGGGCCCGACGCGGCGCGCGCCGGATGGCGCGAACTCGAACCAATGCTTGCGTTGGAGAGCACGGTCGGCGGAATTAACAGCGCCCGGCTTCGAGTCTCGGCTCTCGAGATGAGCTGGTATATGCGCAATCAGTTACTGCGCGACTCTGATTGGGCCGGGATGGCGCACTCGGTCGAGATTCGCGTGCCGTTAGTGGACCTCGACCTGCTGCGCGCGGTGGTTCCGCTCGCTGCGCATTTGCACGGCAAGCGCGAGATGGCCGAAACGCCCCGAAAGCCCCTGCCTGATGCGGTGCGCGAGCGCGCCAAAACC
>JAJZAG010000357.1 GCA_021799555.1 Deltaproteobacteria bacterium
CAATGCTGCCGCAGCCGGGTCAGCACCGCTCGCGTGAAGGCTTCACCCTTCGGCTGGCCGTCGGCGGCGAGCGTCGCCATCGCGCGCGGGTCCAAATGGATGACGCGAAGGTGCTCCAGGTCGGAGCTACGCGGCGCGCGGCCAGTGAGACGCAGTGTGTCGAGAGCGATCACGATCGATACGGCTGAGCGCGGCGGAAATTATAGCGGCGGTTTCGCTTCCGTAGCGAACGCCGCTAATCAGCCAAGCGCCGAGGGCGCCGGCGAGAGTTATCGTTGCGCCGCAGAACTTAAGATTGCCTCATTAGCAGAGATAAGATTATAAGGTTATCTTTAGGCTCGATACCTCGATTAGGCGGTGACCCAGGCGTGGCTCGAAGAAAAATTGCATTTATCGGCGCTGGCAACGTAGGTGCAACCTGCGCGCATCTGTGCTTTCTGCGCAACCTCGGCGATATCGTCCTGTACGACATAATCGACGGCCTGCCCCAGGGCAAGGCGCTCGATATGGCTGAAAGCGCGCCGGTGTTGGGAATCGACGCGCAGGTTGTTGGAACCACCAATATTGCTGATATCGCCGGAGCGGATTGTTGCGTAGTCACTTCGGGATCGCCGCGCAAGCCCGGAATGAGCCGCGACGACCTGCTCAAGATCAATGCCAAAGTGATGAGCGATGTCGGCGCCGCGATCCGGGCGCACGCCTCGGGCGCGTTCGTGATCGCGGTGACCAATCCGCTCGACGCGATGGTGACGCAGCTAAAGCGCGCGACCGGCTTCCAGAAACACCGGATCGTCGGCCAGGCGGGAGTGCTTGATTCCGCGCGTTATCGGACGTTCCTCGCGATGGAGTTGAACGTCTCGGTCGAGAGCGTCAATGCGACGGTGCTGGGCGGGCATGGCGACGACATGGTTCCAGTGCGCAGCTATACGACCGTCGGCGGTGTGCCGGTGGAAAAGCTGATCGCGCCCAAGCGGCTTCAGGAAATCGAGACGCGCACCCGCAACGGCGGCGGCGAGATAGTCAACCTGATGAAGACGTCGTCATACTATGCGGCCGGCGCGGCGACCTTCCGAATGGTTGAGGCGTATATGCTCGATCGCAAGGAAGTGATCCCTTGCGCCGCTTATCTCGAGGGTGAATACGGCGTTCGCGGACTGTTCGCGGGCGTGCCGGTTGTAATCGGGGCGGGCGGCGTCGAGCGGGTCGTGGAGATCGAACTGACCGCGGCCGAGAAGAGCGCGTTTGACGGCTCTGTCGCGCACGTCAAAGAACTGGTCGATGCAATGGACAAGGTGATTGCCACCGGAAACTGACCGCGAGGCGCGCCCGAGCGGTCACCACGAACCGAGCGAAGGGTCGCTTGGGAACAGTGCGCGCGCGTGCGGTCATCCTCAATAGGGCGTAGGATTCCATTCTTTTGAAAGGACCGCGAACCGAGTCCGCTGGCGGGGTCGAATGATCTCGACTAGCTTAGCTTGGATGAACCGCGGAGTTTTTTTCACAGCAACAAGAATCGAAAATTGAATGCGAGCGTGATCAATGAATATCCATGAGTTTCAGGCTAAGCAGATTCTCGGCCGCTTCGGCGCTCCCGTTCCCAAGGGACAACCCGCCGCGACCGCTGACGAAGCCGCCGCGGCGTTCACCGCGCTCGGCGTGCCGAAGGCTGTCGTCAAGGCGCAGATCCACGCGGGCGGACGCGGAAAAGCCGGCGGAGTAAAGCTCGTCGCATCGGCTGATGAAGCGCGCACGTTTGCGGCTGGACTGCTTGGCAAGACGCTGGTGACTCATCAGACGGGGCCGCAAGGCCGCGTCGTCCGCCGCGTCTATGTCGAAGAAGCAAGCGCAGTCGCGCGCGAGCTTTACCTCGGGATGCTGGTAGACCGAAAAGCCGGGGCGGTTTCGGTAATCGCGAGCACGGAAGGTGGAATGGATATAGAAGAAGTCGCCGCCAAAACTCCAGACAAGATTATCACCGAGGTGGTGAATCCGCTGCTCGGGCTGGCGCCGTTTTTGGCGCGCAAAATAGCCTTCGCGCTGGGGCTCAAGGACAAGCAGGTCAATCAGTTCGCGGGGCTCCTCGCGTCGATTTACAAGGCGTTTATCGAAACCGACGCCTCTCTGGTCGAGATCAATCCGCTGGTGGTCACGCAGGACGGCCGCGTTATCTGCCTCGACGCCAAGATGTCGTTCGACGACAACGGGCTATTCCGGCATCCCGATATCCGAGAGTTGCGCGATCCCAACGAAGAAGATGCGGACGAGACTGAGGCGGCCAAATACGATCTGAGTTTCGTGCATCTGGACGGGAATATCGGATGCATGGTCAACGGGGCGGGACTGGCGATGGCGACGATGGATATCGTCAAGTTTTACGGCGCCGAACCTGCCAATTTCCTCGACGTCGGCGGCGGCGCCAGCACCGAGAAAGTCGCCGCGGCGTTCCGGATTATTCTGTCCGACAGCCGCGTCAAGGCGGTGCTGATCAATATCTTCGGCGGCATCATGCAGTGCGACGTGCTTGCGCAGGGCGTCGTCGAGGCCGCGCGCCAGGTCAAACTAAGCATCCCGCTGGTGGTGCGGATGGAAGGCACCAACGTCGATAAGGGCAAGAAGATTCTCGCCGAATCGGGAATCAAGGTTATTTCAGCGGCCGATATGGCCGACGCGGCGCGCCGCGTAACGCAGGCAATCGGAGTGGGAGCGTAAGAATTCGCAATGAGCATTCTCGTCAACAAAAACACTCGCGTCCTCACCCAGGGCATCACTGGCACGACCGGACAATTTCATACCCGCGCGTGCAAGGAATACGGTACGCAGATGGTGGGCGGAGTGGTTCCGGGCAAGGGCGGCACCAGCTTCGAGGGAATTCCAATTTTCGACACGGTTGAGCAGGCAGTCCGCGCGACGGGCGCCAATGCGGTCGTCAACTACGTGCCGCCGGCGTTTTCGGCCGACGCGATTCTCGAGGCGGTTGCCGCCGAAGTTCCGCTCGTCATCTGCATCACCGAGGGGATTCCGGTCCTCGATATGGTGAAGGTAAAGCATTACTTGAAGAATTCGAAATCGCGCCTGATCGGCCCGAATTGCCCCGGAATCATCACGCCCGGCGAGTGCAAGATCGGCATCATGCCCGGCTATATTCACAAGCCCGGCCGCGTCGGCGTTGTCTCGCGCTCCGGAACCCTGACCTACGAAGCGGTTCATCAGCTCACGCAGTTGGGAATCGGACAATCGAGCTGCATCGGAATTGGCGGAGATCCGATTATCGGGACTTCGCACACCGAGGCGATGCGGCTCTTCAACGAGGATCCGGCTACCGACGCGGTGATTATGATCGGCGAAATCGGCGGGACCGCGGAGGAAGAGGCCGCCGAATACGTAAAGAATCACTTCAAGAAGCCGGTGGTTGCGTTTATCGCCGGACAGACCGCTCCCAAAGGGCGCAGGATGGGTCATGCGGGTGCGATTATCTCGGGCGGACGCGGAACCGCCGCCGATAAGATCGCGGCGCTCAAGGCGGCGGGAATCACCGTATCGATGAGCCCCGCCGATCTAGGCACTACGCTCAAAGCTGTCCTCGACGGCAAAGCGCCAAGGCATTAATTTCATCTGGCGGCTTGAAAACTCACATGGAAAAAACTCTGG
>JAJZAG010000358.1 GCA_021799555.1 Deltaproteobacteria bacterium
GCGCGGAGGTCGAAGTAAAGACGGGCGCAAGGCGTCTGCGAGCCGAAGCGGACTCGGGAGTGCCGTGGCCCGATCTCGCCGCGCAGAGGATCGCGCTGACGAAAAAGTTTTTGGGCCTGGCCGTTCCGATCGCGGGAATAACCGGCGCCAAGGCGATCGCCGATGCCGCGCTGAACGTTGACGCGCTATCAAGGGCAAGCGAACTGGTCGAGCTGGCGAACCGCCATTGCGCCGGATAGATACCGGGATTGTGCAACTCGTAGATGACCGCAAGTGTCCAACGGGTCAGATTCGGGACGCCGATAGACAATTGAAATACAAATGCACCGCGGGGAGGATGAGCACCAGCATAAGATGAAAAAGGATTCCCGGTGAACTCGATCGGCGCGAACGAGGAAAGGTACGCTGCTGATACGATTTCGAAGTTGCTCGAACACGGGGATTCTCTTGCGCCTGTCCTCGCCGCTCCCGACCGCGAGACTCTCCGCTATGCCGGTTTGCGCGCTCTGCGTGACCGGACGGTCCACGCGCTCAACGCCGTGGGAATTGGACGCGGCGATCGCGTTGCGATCGTATTGCCAAACGGTCCCGAGATGGCATCCGCCTTCCTCACGATCAGCAGCGTTGCGACCGTCGCGCCGCTGAATCCGGGTTACCGGGGCGGTGAGTTTGATTTCTACCTATCCGATCTAAGAGCGAAAGCGCTCGTGATTGGGGAAGGTGCGGACAGTCCCGCGCGTGCCGTAGCGAACGAACGAAACCTCGCGATCATCGAGCTTGCGTTTGACCGCGCAAATCCGGCGGGCGAATTCCTCCTGAAGCCTCGCGCCGCGATCGCCCGCGGCACAATCGAGCCTGACGGCGCCGGTCCCGATGATCTCGCGATTGTCCTGCACACCTCGGGCACCACATCGCGGCCCAAGATCGTTCCACTGAGTCATCGAAATGTTACGGCGTCGGCGATAAATATCCGCGAAACCTTGCGGCTTTCACGACAAGACGTGTGCCTCAACGTCATGCCGTTGTTCCACATTCACGGTCTGGTCGGGGCTGTACTGTCGAGCGTCGCCGCGGGCGCGTCGATCACCTGTCCGCCGAGTTTCGACGCTCTGAAGTTCTTCCACTGGTTCGCCGAAGCTAACCCCACCTGGTACACCGCAGTTCCGACGATGCATCAGGCGATCCTCTCGCGGGCCGCGCGCAACGCTGCGTCGATCGCGGCGGGACGGTTGCGCCTGATTCGCACGGCCTCGTCTCCGTTGCCGGAGGGCGTGATGCGGGAGCTGGAAAAAACCTTCGGCGTGCCAGTGATCGAATCGTACGGCATGACCGAGGCGGCGCATCAGATCGCGTCCAACCCTTTGCCGCCGCGCAAACGCATCGCGGGCAGCGTCGGACTCGCCGCGGGACCGGAGATCGCAATTATGAACGACGCGGGCGACTTGCTGAGGGCCAATGAAATCGGCGAAGTCGTGATCCGCGGCCGCAACGTAACCGCAGGTTACGAAAATAACCCTGAGGCAAATGCCAAAGCGTGGACCAACGGATGGTTCCGGACCGGTGATCAGGGTTATCTCGACAAGGCGCAATATCTGCGACTTACCGGCCGTCTCAAAGAACTCATCAACCGCGGCGGCGAAAAGGTCAGCGCAATCGAAGTCGAGAACACACTGCTGGAGCATCCAGACGTCAAGCAGGCGGTAGTGTTTGCGATACCGCATCCGATGCTTGGTGAGGAAGTCGCGGCAGCCGTCGTTTTGCGCGAAGATGCAAATCCCGAGGAGAGGGAAATACGTGACTTTGTCTCCGCGCGGCTCGCGCAGTTCAAAGTGCCACGCAAGATTATTTTCCTCGACGCGATTCCAAAGGGGCCCACCGGCAAGCCGCGGCGCATCGGATTGGCTACCCTTCTCGGCTTGGATTCATGAAGATCGCGATCTTTGGCGCGGGAGCGATCGGCGGCTTCCTTGGCGTCAAGCTCGTTCAAGCCGGCGCCGACGTGACGTTGATTGCGCGCGGGCCTCATCTGGATGCGATGCGCAACAACGGCATCACCCTCATCAGCGAAGGCAAACGCGTTACCGTGCGAGCGCACTGCGTATCCGAGTCCGAGGCTATCCCTACGCACGATTACGTCTTTGTGACTCTCAAGGCGCATTCGCTGCCATCCGCCGCGCCGCGGATCGCGCGGCTGCTCGGCGCGAGCACTGCGCTCGTGATGGCGCTGAACGGTATTCCGTACTGGTATTTTTACGGTCTCGACTGCCAGTGGCGTAACCAGACGCTCAACAGCGTCGATCCTGGCGGCTTGGTATGGCGAGTTCTGCCACCCGCTCGCGTGATCGGATGCGTGGTCTATCCAGCGGCCGAAGTAATCGAGCCAGGCGTAATCTCGCACACCCACGGAAATCGCTTCTCGTTGGGTGAGCCGGACGGATCGAAGAGCGAGCGCGTTCAGCAGCTTGCCGGGCAGTTGATCGCGGCCGGTCTCAGGGCGCCGGTAAGACTGCAACTGCGCGACGAACTTTGGTTGAAACTCTGGGGCAATCTCTGCCTAAATCCGCTATCAGTGCTTACGGGTTCCAACCTCGATCGGCTGGCGGGCGAGCCGGATCTGCGCGATATCTGCGTCACCATGATGCGGGAGGCGCAAGTCGTTGCCGAGTCACTCGGCGTGAAGTTCAGCGTCGATCTCGAGCGCCGGCTCGGCGGCGCACTTGAAGTCGGCGAGCACAAGACCTCGATGCTTCAAGATTTCGAGCGCGGACGGCCGATGGAAATCGACGCGCTTCTGGGCTCGGTCGTCGAACTGGGCGATCTGACTGGCTGGGAAATGCCGATGTGCCGAGCGATTCTGGCTCTGATACGCGAACGCGCGCGGCATCCGCTTGCGCGCGAGCCAAGATAACGACTCAGAACAATTGACACGCAGATTCGTTGAAGGCTACGAGTACGGCGCGCGCTTTCAACGCAATTATGGAGCCATCAGCCGCCACGCGGAAGGCGCGAGCGCGGCGCGTTGAGGCAGTTTCCTCTCACTCGAGTCGATTCAGAAAGTCGCGCAACGTGCGATCCCATTTTTGCCAATCCGCGCCACTCGCGAGATGGCCCTTGTCGCTATCGATCTCGAAATAGGTTGCATCAACGCCGGCGTCCTTCAGTTTCTCCATCACTTCCGGCGCGATCGCGGGCGGAAACAGCCGATCGCTGCGTGACAGCACATAGAGCACCTTGGCGCGGATTTTTATGAAATCCTTTTCGGCATTGAAGTGCGCACGCGCCTGCGCGAGCGCAATCATCGAATTTGGATCGAAGGCTTGCGCCCATGCCCGCGCGATCTGACGAATCGTCGCCTCGCGCTCTTCCGGATCGGGAACGCGCGTGGCGAGTTCAGCCTCGACACCATAACGCTTGAGCGTTGCGACGCGAAGTTCGGTCATGAAGCCGAGCATCTCCGGGCTGCCATAATGGTGCCCGCCGTTCCATCCGGAGGCCGCGGCGAACCGAGTCTTTAACTCTGCGACAAATGCTTCGCCGTCGATTGCTTTCGGGGCCGTTGCGACTGCGACTATTCCGCCGATTGCGTCTGGAAAACTGACGGCCCATTGAA
>JAJZAG010000043.1 GCA_021799555.1 Deltaproteobacteria bacterium
ACGATCCGGGAGAATATCCATACACGCGCGGCCGGCGCGTGCCACGGCAGTCCCCGGCTAATTCGTGGATTTTGCAGGAGCTTTCGGGTGAAGGCTCGCCCGCGCATTCCAACCGGCAGCTTCGCGATCTAATCGCTCGCGGGGCGGCGGGGCTTGACGTTATAGGCGACGCTCCCAGCGTCGGTTGCCTGGATCCCGATCATCCCTTTGCGCGAGCCTCGGTCGGCACTCAGGGCGTTTCCATTTCCCGGCTGCAGGACTTTTGTGAGCTTTACGACGGCATTGCTCTCGACCGCATCACGGTTTCGCATTCGCTTCCTTCGTGGTTCACCGTTAGCGGTCTGTTCCTTCTTGCGCGCATGCAAGGCGTGGATCCACGCGAGCTGCGCGGATCGGTAATCCAAACTCCACTCTATGCGGAGGACTACTGTTACGCGGTTCATATGCCCGTCGAGTTGCGGCTTCGGCTCACGCTGGATTCAATCGAATTTTGCACGCGCGAGATGCCGCGCTTCCATGCTTTTGTCGAGGACACTTATTTTGTGAGCGACGGCGGTCCCGACGCCGTGGACGAAATGGCGCTCGGGTTCATAGAGATTCGAAAGATAGTCCGTGAACTCCTCCGGCGGCATCTGGATATCGACCAATTCGCTCCCCGGATCGCGATCCTCGTGAACTGCCGCATGGGTTTCTTCGAGGAAATCGCCAAGATTCGCGCGTCGCGGCGAATCTTTGCGCGGATGATGCGGGAAGAGTTCGGCGCGAAGGACCCTCGATCCTGGTCGGTCAATATCACCGCGCATACCGCCGGCAGCGCCTTAACCGCCCAGCAGCCGGCAAATAACATCGTCCGCGGTGCGATTCAGGGCGTGGCGCTGGCGCTGGCCGGCGTTCAGGCGATGGAAATTTCGACCTTCGACGAGGCCTATCGGACCCCGAGCAGGGAAGCTCACCTTCTTGCTATTCGGACTCAACAAATCATTGGACTCGAAACCGGGTGCACTGCGGTCGCGGATCCCCTGGGCGGATCGTATTACGTCGAAAATCTCACCAGCGAGATGGAAAGGCGCATCACGAACCGAATCCGCGAGATCGAGGGATTGGGCGACGCGGCTGCGCTCAGCAGCAGTGGCTATTTCCGGCGCATCCTGGAAGAGGCGATGGTCGCGCGCGCCGCCGAGGTTCAGAACGCAACCGTCGCGAGGGTTGGCCTGAACACCTGCCGAATTCCCGAGGAGCAGGACACGATGCTCCGCGACGTCGTCGAGACGAAGATCGAGCCCTGCCTCGATCATATCGAGCGCGTCCGTGAATTCAAGAAAACCCGCGATCAGGAACGCGCCCGCACGGCGCTGGCGCAACTGAGATCCGCCGCGATGAACCCGGCGCCATCATTGATCGAGCCGGTGATTTCGGCGCTTGAGGCGGGCGCCACTCTCGGCGAGCTTTCGGGCGCGATGCGGATGGCATACGGGATGCCATATGATCCACTGTCGGGCGCCCCGGCGCCCTTTTAGGAATCATCGATGGAAACTCAAGCTCGCGACCGTAAACGGATCCGCGTGATACTCGCGATCCTCGGCCTCGATCAGCACGAGACAGGCGCGTTGTCCGTCGCCGCGACGCTTCGCGATGCGGGAATGGAGGTGGTCTATCTCGGGCGGTTCGCTTCGCCCGAGTCGGTCGCCGCGGCGGCGTTCGAGGAGTCCGCCGACGTGGTTGGGATCAGTTGTCATTCGTGGGAATACCTGCATTATCTCGACGATCTCCTGCGCGGCCTGGTGCGGGAAGATGAGCGCATTCCACTTATGATCGGGGGGTCGATTATCAGTCCTTCGGAGAAAGCGCGTCTGCTCGAAAAGGGCGTCTCGGCAGTCTTCGGCGCCGGCGCGGCGAACGACGAGATAGTAATCGCGGTACGACGGCTCGCCGCCGGATCGCTCAACTGAATCGCCCCCCGGCCATTCGAGCCGGATTTAACGCGGATTACGGCGCGCGGCGGCGGCTCAGCCGCCGCGCAGAGCGGGCAGCACCTCGCGATTGAACAGCGGGTCGTGCAGCGTCAGATGAAAACAATCCACGCCTAGCGCGTGAAACTCGCGCATTTTCCGCAAGACCGTTTTGGGGCTGCCGATCAGACGGCTCGCATATCCCTCATTGGAGTCCAGCACCGTCAGAGGATCATCCGATACGCTCCACATCCCGCGCGCGCCGCTGGTGCGGGCGCGTTTGCGCGCGACGGTTTCGGGATCGATCGACGCGACCATTTTTTCGATCTGGCCGTTCGCTTCGGCATCAGTGGTGCGGCACAGCGGAATCGCGTACAGCGCGAACCGGACCCTCCGCCCGGCCGCGGCGGCCCTTTTGCGCACCGCTTCGATTATCGTTGCGATCTTCTCCGGCGGTCCACCGTTCAGAAACATCCAGTCCGAACACTGCGCCGCCATCGCGATCGCCGCCTCCGACTGTCCCCCTTGCCAGACCTCGAGAGAGTGCGATACGGGGCGCGGTTCGAGGCGAAGCCCGCGCAGATTGTAGAAACGTCCCTCGAAGTTGAACGCGTCGCCGCTCCACGCGCGGCGCAGCACCTCGATAAATTCGCGCGAGCGCGCGTAGCGGTCGTCATGCTCCAGAAGTTCGGCGCCGTACATTCCGAATTCGGCCTCGTGCCATCCCGAGGTGACGTTAATCGCCCATCGTCCGCCCGTGATTCGATCGAGCGTGGCGCCCCACTTTGCGATTGGTCCGGGAAGGAAAAACCCGGGATGTACCGCGGTAACAAGGCGAATCCTCTCGGTATGCGCCGCGTACATCGCGGTCATCGCAAGGCAGTCGTAGGTGGAACCTTCTATCTCGTCGCCGGTCCCCCACCATCGCTGCGCGATGAGCAGGCAGTCGATTCCGATTTGCTCGGCGAACCGCACCGGAGCGAGCAGATGCTCCTTCAGCACGGCGCCAGAGAGTTCGGGAATCGCGACACCCGACTCCGCCCGCGACTTTCTGGAGAGCCGCGGCACGCTCATCACCGTCGGCGCCCAAGTGCAGGTAAGTATCTCGCTCATCATAGACCCGAATTTCCGGCGCGCATCTCTAAACAGGCGATCCGTAGCCCGTCCCCGATTCCAACGTCAAGCCGCCTTTGCGCGGTGTGCGAGGAGGGCGGACGCCGATCGGTTTAGATCGGCGGAACCGTCTTCGGACCGTATCGTTCCGGCGCCGGGTCGAATCGGATCAGCTTTTTCGCTTCTCCATTGAGCTACGGCCGCAGCGCGATCGCGGCGCTTGCCTAACATCTGTTAGGCTCATAGCCACGATAGTTCATGGCTGAACAGTTCAGCCTTATGCTTTTGCGGCGCGGGCCCTAAAATAGGGGGCGTGGAAGAGAAACCGCCATACCTCGACGCACCGCTGCGCGAGAGCGTTTCGAGTCGCTACCAACGGCTATTCTCGGCGCGCGAGGTTGCCCCGGGACTTGCGCGGCGCACCGGGCGCGAACAGGCGGCGAAGCGCAATCGGCAAGGCGTGCCCGGCTACGAGCGCATCGATAGGCAGGCTCTTCGCGCTGGAGCCGCTGATTACGTGCGGGGACTTGCGATCCGAAGGATCGAGGGCGACGGCGCCACGCCGCAATTCCGCGCGGGCGAATATCTCGAATGTAATCGGCGCGGACGACGCGGCGGCGACGCAGAACGCGCACAAAATCGCGAGTTCGAAGCCAAGCGGCGCGCGGAATTTTCCAGGTTCCACGCGGGGAATTATGACGCGGATGCCGCGCGTCGCCCGAAAATTTATCGGAAGGAACCCATCGCGGCCGCCAAGCCTGCGGCTCCATCTCGCCGGCCATTTGCCAACTCCCCCAACAGGTGCGACAAAGCAAGCCGGGTCTGCAACCCGGATCGGAATCGATGAAAGGAGTTTTCCCGGCAATGAGACAGCTAATTGACTTGAGCGGAAAGCGCGCGATCGTGACTGGCGGCGGCCGTGGGATTGGACGATCGATCGCGCTCGCGTTCGCGGACGCGGGCGCCGATGTCGCGGTCGCCTCGCGATCTCAATCCGAGCTTGACGTGGTCGTCGGCGAAATCGAAGCGCGCGGGACGCGTGGCGTAGCCGTGATGATCGATGTAATGAGCCGCGAGCAAATTACGGCCGGAATCGACGCGGCGGCGCGGAAACTCGGCGGGCTCGATATCCTGGTAAACAACGCCGGCGGGGTGATCGCGCAAAACCCCGCGTACCTGAATCCGCTCGATCATGATCCGCGCACGTTCGAGGACAATCTGTTTCTGAACCTCACGCAGGCCTTCTACGCAACGCATGCGGCGTTGCCGTATATGAGAAAGCAGCGATGGGGCCGGATTATCAGCATCGGATCGGGCTACGCGAAGAACGGCGGCGGTCCGCTTGCGTACTCGGCGGCGAAGCACGGGCTGATCGGGTTCACACGATCGCTCGCATACGCGGCGGCGTCCGACGGCGTCAACGTCAACGTACTGTGTCCCGGATGGACCAATACCAAGCTGGTCGATTGGAACTCTCTGGGCGCGACGATGGGTGTGAGCGGCGCCGATGCGAAACGATGGGCCGAGAGTCAGAACATCCAGAAGCGCATCGTCGAGCCCGACGAGTTGGGCGCGATGGCAGCGATGCTCGCGTCGGACGCCGCAGCCGCCGTGACCGGGCAGGTGATCAGCGTCGATGGCGGCTTCATGGTATGACGGATGGCGCGGGCGGCTTCTTCGAGCGGCGGCCGCGCAAAGTCATTCGAGCCGATCGATTACGATGCCGAAACCAAGCGTCATCTCACTGCGGGTATAACTCGCGTGCAGGATTCGTTTGACGGGAAGACGATTCCACGGGTCGAGCCGCGAGCCTTCGGCGAAGGCGATCGAGCCGGTTCCGATCCACGCCTCGTGCACTTTCACTTCCGAGACGGTCTCGATGATCTCGGCGCAAGATGGACGTCCGTTTTCCTCGGGCGACGGAATCAGGCGCAGGCTCGCCGGAGGGACGGGAGCGGAATGATCGTCGACCGCCGGTCTTTCCGGACGAACAATTTCGCTCACGAGACGGACCCCGGCGGGACGTTCAAGCGTTGCGTAGATCATGTCGCGCTCGCGCTTGAACTCGATCTGCGCGAGTTTTTTCGGGAATCCCCAAATCTCACGCCCCGCCAGCATCGGCGGTTCCGTCGTCACCGCAATATGCATGATGTAGTTCATCGGGCGGCCCCGATGCTCGACCATCAGCGAGAGGATCGCCTCGTTGTAGGGGCCGAAAGTGGTCCAGGGATATTCGAAGAACGAAAGAATCGCCGTGGCGGGCTCTCTCAAGGACAGCGGTGCTGGCAGTGCCTCGAGGGCGGCGTCGGGATCGGTTTCGAAAGCGACCGAGATCGATCGCGTATCGCGATAGTAAAATGGTGGACGCTGGTAGGCGGCGGCGTCCGCCGGCATCGAGAAACCCGCGTTCTTCAGAGTAAGCCGTCCGTTTTTTGCCATCGCTTTATCCTCTCTCGTTCCGATGATCGCCTGCCAGTGGGGATTCGTGCAAGCAGATTGGTTGCGGCTAAATTTTCCTACAGCCAATTCTCCGATGAAGTTTTCGGGTATTGGTTGAGATTCTGGTTCAGAGTCCTTTTAAGAATTCGCTCAATAACTTGCTTACTTCTCGCGGCCGCTCCTGTTGCACCCAATGGCCGCATCCGGCGAGGATGTGACAGCCGCGCAATGCGGGCATCGTCTTGCTGAAGTTCGCAATCGCCGCGCCGCCCCATCGCGTTGGACCGTCTTTCTCGCCGCCGATGAAGAGCGACGGCACGGTAATCGGCTGCCCCGCGAAGGCGGCGAAATCTTCCCAGTCGCGATCGACATTGCGGTACCTGTTGAGACCGCCGGTCAGACCGGTGCGTTCAAATTCACTCACATAAAAATCGAGGTCTTCCGAACTGAGCCATGCAGGCAGCCTCTCCGGAACAGTTAGCCGGTCGCGCATTTTTCCGCCGTGAGGAATCGTGGCCATCGTGCCTCCGCCGACAGGCGCCGGCGCGTCTCCGGAGGCGCTGTAGTAAAAACCGAGCAGCCATTTTGCCACTTCCGGTTCGATCTCCGCTTCGGCGCGTCCCGGCTGCTGGAAGTACTCGATGTAGAATTCCTCTTTCCCGCCCATCAGACGGAAAGCCTCGGATGGCCGCCGCGCGCCACGAGGAGAATACGGCACGCTGAGCAGCGCGACGGCTCGGAACACGTCGGGGCGCAATAGCGCGGAGTTCGCCGCGATCGGAGCGCCCCAGTCGTGCCCGAAAATTATCGCGCTCTTCTCACCGAGCGCGTCGACGACGCCGAGATTATCGGCGACATGTTTGGTCATCCGGTACTCGTCGATTTCTTTCGGCGCCGACGAGCGTCCGTAGCCGCGTACGTCGATCGCGACCGCGTGATAGCCCGCGTCGGCGAGTGCGTTGAGTTGATGCCGCCACGAATACCACGATTCCGGAAAGCCGTGGACCATCAGCACAAGCGGCCCGGCGCCCGCCTCGACGAGGTGGATTCGGATGCCGTTGGCGATGACGCTGCGATGCTTGAGTTCAGCCATAAATGCGGACTCCTGTCGGAAGTGGATGAACTCTATCTCACGTCCGTGCGGGTTTGTATCTCGTGCGTCGGGGGTTGAATTGAAATGACAACACCGGTGGCGACTTTCCGCTTCCTCGCGATTTCGGAGGCTGGCAAACTCATTTCAAAATCCTGGCGGCTGCGGGCATCGACCCAGGATTGCGAGCAAATGTCCGGCTAGAGCAAGCGTTGTGTGATCGTGCAGATAGGGTCCAACGATTTGAATCCCGATCGGAAGCCCGTCTTTCAGCTTGCCAACCGGAACCACCGTAGCAGGCAGATAACAGGCACCTGCCGGCGCCATCCAGGTAGTCAGATTCCAGTAGGGGCGCGTCTCGCCACCGACCGAAACGGTCCGGCTCGCCATTGGCTCGGAATGATCGTGCGGGATAGCTCCGCACGGCATCACCGGCAACAAGATCGCGTCCCAATCGGTAAAGAACTCTTCCCACCGTTTGCGCATCTGCAGTCGCCGCTCGTTGTAGCTGAGCCAATTGCGATGCCTCATCGCCGTCTGCCGCCGGCTTTGAGCGGCTGGACTGTCACCTGTCTCCGCCGCGTATTCATCAAGCCGCTCGGCAGGCACGCCGCCGGAGAGTGCCGCCTGCAGCAGGGCGAAAAATGTATCGGCGACTTTCGCGAGGGTGAACGCGGGCCGCGCGTCGAAATCGATCCGCGCGCCGCCGCTGGCGAGCGCACTCACAGCATTTTCCAGCAATTCAGTGACACCGGGTTCCACCGCGCAGGCAGGGTCGTCGAGCCACGCAGCGATTCGATATTCCTTGAGCCTCCGGCGACGCGGCGCAGGCAGCTTGAGCCGCCACGCCGGATGGTTCCATCGATCCGGACCGGACATGATCCCGAGCGCGAGCTTGAGATCTTCGACCGTGCGCGCCATCGGTCCCGCGACGGCGAGATCGGCGAGCGTTAGCGTGCCCGGAGGGCCGGGAATCTGACCGTGCGCCGGCACGATTCCATAGCTGGGCTTATGCCCGGCAACACCTGACATGTGTGCGGGCACGCGGATCGATCCGCCGATGTCGCTGCCGAGTTCGAGCGGAGTGAAGCCGCATGCCAGTGCTGCAGCCGCTCCGCCCGATGAACCGCCGGGCGTGCGGGACAAGTCGTGCGGATTATTGGTGGTTCCGAAGACCTGGTTGTAGCTCTGGATGTCGCCGGCGTAAATGGGGAGGTTCGTCTTCCCGAAGATCACCGCTCCCGCGGCGCGCAAGCGAGCGACCGGCCATGCGTCTTCTTGCGGGATGAACCGCGCCAGTTCCGGCGCGCCGGAAGTCGTGCGCATCCCGGCGGTCTGAAACGAGTCTTTGATCGTCATTGGCACGCCGTGCAGAGCGCCGCGCGCTTCGCCGCGCGCCAACGCGGTGTCGGCAGCGTCCGCCTCGGCGCGGGCGCGTTCGGGGTCAATGGTCACGACGCTGTTGATTGGTTTGTCGAGCGACGCGACGCGTGCGAGGAAATAATCGACGGCTTCCCTGCTGGAAATCTCGCGCCGTTTTATCATTCGGGCGATAGAGGTCGCGCTCAAATAAGCAAGGTCGGACACGACGGACTCCTTGGCGGATTGCTTCTCAGTCTGTCAGTAATCAATACGGGAAAGATGTCAAGCGCACATAGCCGCGGAATGAAGCGGTGATTATGCGCGTTTGAAATGAACTGCGAGGTTGACGCTCGCGCCGCTACGGCGTTAAGAGATCGATCCTTCGCACCGGGTGAACATTGGTGGTTCAGGATGAATGCCGCAGGAAAATTGCGCGCGAAATTGAACGGCTCCGCAATGATCGTCGCGCCGTTCGTTTATGATGCGCTGCAGGCAAAAATTGCTGAGCGAGTTGGCTTTGATACCGTGTACATGACCGGATTCGGCACCGCCGCGGCCCGCGGATATCCAGATTTGGGCCTGCTCACGATGACGGAGATGGTTGAAAACGTTCGCGTCATCGCACGCTCCACTAACCTGCCGTTAATCTGCGACGCCGATACCGGCTACGGCAATCCGATAAACGTCAGGCGCACCGTGCGCGACTACGAAGCGGCCGGAGCCGCGGGTCTGCATATTGAAGATCAGGTTTGGCCCAAGCGATGCGGTTTCCTGGCCGGAAAACAAGTGATTCCAATCGATGAAATGGTGCCCAAAGTCCGCGCCGCCTGCGACGGGAGATCCGACCAGAACACGGTAATTATCGCGCGGACCGACGCTTTGGCAGTCAACGGATGGGACGACGTGGTCCGGCGCGCACATGCTTACCGCGCGGCGGGTGCCGATCTCATTTTCGTCGACGGCATCCGTACCATAGATGACCTTCAAGATTACGCGACGAAGCTCGGGGATCTTCCGCTGCTGTATAACGGCCAACTATTGTCGATTGCTGAACTTGCGCAGCGCGGATTCAAGCTCACGATTCACCCGGGACCTTTTCTGTCCTACTACCAGTCCATGCGCGGCGTGCTCGCGGAGTTAAAGCAAACGGGGTCGGTCCGCATGCGCGATCAGAACAACGCGTTCCGCGAACTTATCGACTTGCTCGGGGTCGAGGAGATGGACGCGCTGGGGAAGAAATACGCGGAATGAACGGTTCGGAGCGGGCGCGTTTGTTTCAAAGCGATTGCTTTTGAGGACGCGGGCTATGGGAATGACGATGGCGGAAAAGATTCTCGCTCGGCACAGCGGTCAAGCCGTTGTGCGACCGGGCGATATCGCGGTCTGCGAGGTTGACAAGATCATTCAGATCGATCTCGTCTTTTCCGCTTCCGCTGAAATGCCAAAGCGGATCTCGAACCCGAGTAAAATCGCGATCATTCTCGACCACGCCATTCCCGCCCCGACCGTCGGGGATGCCGACGGGCAGGCGATCGCGCGAGAGTTCGCGCGGCGGTTCGGCATTGAGAAGTTTTACGATGTCGGCCGCCACGGCATCTGTCATCAGGTCATTCTGGAAAACGGCCTCGCGCTTCCGGGGCAAATCCTTACCTGCACCGATTCGCACACTTGCGCGTCGGGTGCGTTCAACTGCGTGGCGCGCGGGATGGGTCCGCTCGAAATGCTCCAGATCATGTGCACCGGCAAGACCTGGTATCAGGTCGCGCCGACGGTCAAATTCGAGCTGAACGGCAGCAAGCCCGGCAGTGTCTTCGGAAAGGATATCTTTCTCCATCTCGCGGCGGTTGCCGGAAGTGTCGAGGGGCACAATATTGAGTTTGCCGGATCGGGAATCGCCGGGTTGCCGCTCGACGATCGCGCCACACTCGCAACGATGGGCGCGGAACTAAGCGCCGAATTCGTTACCTTCCCAGCCGACGCAAGAGCGATCGAACATTTGCGCTCGGTCACGGACGAACGGTTCGAACCGGCCGAGAGTGATCCCGATGCCGAGTATGCCGCGACTTACGCGGTCGATCTCTCGAGCTTGCGGCCCTACGTCGCCAAGCCTGACTTCATACCGCACAATACGCTGCCGGTCGCCGACCTGGACGAGAAAATCGCGATCGATCAGGCGTTCGTCGGTTCGTGCGCGAACGGTAAGCTCGAAGATTTTCGAGTCGCGGCGCAAATAATGCGCGGCAGGACGGTCGCTCCTGGCGTCCGCTTCATCGTAACTCCAGCCTCGCAGAAGGTTCTGAAGGAAGCCGTGCGCCGCGGGTACGTAGAGACGCTGCTCGAAGCCGGCGCGGTCGTGACGAACTCCACCTGTGGCGCATGCTACGGCGGGCACATGGGAGTGCTTGGCGCCGAGGAGGTGTGCATCACCTCAAGCACACGCAACTTTAAGGGACGGATGGGAAGCCCCTCCGCCCGCATCTACATGGCTTCGTCGGCCACGGTGGCGGCGTCGGCGGTTGCGGGTTATATCTCCGATCCCACACCGCTGCTCGCAGAATCCTTATGAGCGACTCCCACTCATTGCTGGTACAGGGACGCGTCTGGAATTTTCCGGACGACAACATCAATACCGACTTGATGATGCCGCAGAGCGTGTTTGCAAAACCGCTGCAGGTACAGTTGCGCAGCGTGTTTGCGACCTATCGCCCCGGATGGGTCGATGCGGTGCGCCCGGGCGACATCATCGTTGCGGGGCGCAACTTTGGCACCGGTTCCAGCCGACCGGGATCGTTTCTGCTGAAGCAAATCGGAATCGCAGCGATCGTGGCGGAAACGATCAACGGCCTCTTTTACCGCAATTGCATCAATTACGCTCTGCCAGCGATGGAGTGTCCGGGCGTGCGCGAGCTCGCGAGTGAAGGCGACGTGATGCGCATAAACTTCGCGACCGGCAGCGTCGATAATCTCACGCAAAATATCACTCGAAGTGCTCCGCCGATGCCGGAATTTCTGCAGGCGATCATTCGCGCGGGCGGTATTCGTGAGCGGTTAAAGGCCGAAGGTTATCTATAGGCGCGGCCTGTCGAATCATGATGTGACTGCAACTCCGGCGGCGCGACTGCGGCCGTATCTTCGGGACATCGGGAAGCTATGACTTCGACACAGGGTCACGACGAAGTTCGGTTTGCGATTGTTGGAACCGGCCTGATGGGTATCGAGCACATCAGGAATCTCAAGCTGCGACCTGATGTGAGAATCGCCGCGCTGTGCGATCCGGTGAAAAAATCGCTCGAGCGGGCCAGAACCGCGCTCGGCGACGATGCAAGCGGGGTCGCCGAATTCTCCGATTGCGGCGCGTTCGTCGCGGCGGCAAAGTCCCGGCTTCAGGTCGATGCGGTCATAGTCGCCTCACCGAATCATACTCATCACGAAGTACTTAAGCTGCTGTTCGGCACCAGGTTGCATATCCTTTGCGAAAAGCCGCTATGCACGACGCTCGACGATGCGCGGCGCATCGCCGAAGCCGCGGATGCCCACACGCGAACGACGGGCGGTGTGTTTTCAGTGGGTATGGAGTACCGCTACATGCCGCCGGTGAGCGAATTTATCGCGCGGGTCAAAGCGGGAGAGGTGGGGAAATTACGGATGCTCGCGATTCGGGAGCATCGGTTCCCCTTTTTACCAAAGGTCGGCGATTGGAATCGTTTCAGCCGCAATACCGGCGGTACGATGGTCGAAAAGTGCTGTCATTTTTTCGACCTGATGCGTTTTATCGTTGGCGCGGAACCAGTGCGTCTGTATTGCTCCGGAGCGATGGATGTAAATCACCAGGACGAACGCTACGCGGGCGAAAAGCCCGACATCATCGACAATAGCTATACGATCGTCGATTTCGCCAACGGTGCGCGTGCGATGCTCGATCTGTGCATGTTCGCGGAAGGCTCGCAGAATCAGGAAGAGATCGCCGCCGTAGGCGACCTCGCGAAACTTGAAGTATTGATTCCGGACGGCGATCTGATTTTCAGTCCACGGGTCGGATTTGCCGGCAAAAAGATTGAGCGTCGCCACGTCGCCGTCGAGCAGGCTCTCCTCGGTGCCGGTCATCATCACGGCGCGACGTATTTTCAGCATGAAGCATTTCTCGCGGCGATCCGGGGTCGTAGCGCCGTGGAAGTGTCGGCCAACGACGGGCTGCGCGCGGTGGCGATGGGCGTCGCCGCCGAGCGCAGCGCACAGGAGAAAAAGGTGGTTGAAATACCGCGGCTTGGCGATTGAGGCCGCGAGTTCGGCGAGCGTACGGCCAGCGCTTGACCCGTAAGCTAAATTCAAACCGTGACGTTCTTGGAGCGAGGCAGCCCTAAGCGCCATCGCCGCGTTCCCAATCCGCATTCGCGATTCTGGCTCTTCTGGAATCGAGTGAACGCTTCAGGCTCCAACCGGGGATCGTCCAAAAATCCTTGCCCGGGATCGCTCCAGCTTTTAAGCGCGTGCGCAAATTCCGTCATCCACGCGCCTTGCCGTGCATGGCGCGCGTCGCCGATTGCCGTTCCTGTCGTAGCGCGGATTTTATCGAGCGAGTCGCCTCTTTACCGCCGGGCTGGTGCGAATACACGCCTCCACCATCGCCTCGGCCATGGCCGGATTCGACGCCCAGTGCGCGTGCACATAAGAGGCGAGGACGTTGTTGATCCGGACGCCTTCCTCGAGCAAAGCGCTGTCGCGTCTTCGTCGAATCACGAAGGCCGGCTCGATCTCGTTTGACAGTAATTCGAATCTCGAATAGCGAAACTGATGACCGCGAAACTCAAGTCCGGCGGGTCCAAAAATGCAATCGCGCGGCGTCTGCGCTTCGACGTAGCCGAGCGCCTGCAGACGTTCGCACATCACGGTTCGCGCCGGCACAACACCGCACATCGAATATCGCCCGCCGTCGAGCGTCGCGAGTTCTGAGCACAGATACATCAGACCACCGCATTCGGCGTAGATTGCGCCTCCGGCGGCGGCAAAGGCGGCGATCTGCTGCTTCATCGAGGCGTTTTGTTCGAGCTCGGCCGCGTGCACCTCCGGATATCCTCCGCCCAAATAGAGCCCATCGACGGTCGGCAACTGAGCATCATGTATTGGAGAGAAGCGAACTAATCGGGCGCCAGCATTCGCAAGCCGCGCGAGATTGTCTTCGTAGTAGAAATGGAATGCTTCATCATGTGCGATGCCGATCACGCATTTGCTTTCCCGTTGAGCTGATGGCGCTGCCGCCGCGCCGGTCAGTATAGGGCCGGCTTTCGCGGCGACCGAAAAAATCTTGTCCAGATCGCACCATTCGCTGACTAAATCGCCCCATTTGGAGAGTAGCGTTTCGGAAACCGTACGTTCGTCCGCCGTTCGCAAGCCCAAGTGCCGCTCCGGGAAGGTGGCTGAGATGTCTTTCGGCAACCCACCCATTACTGGCGGGCGATCCGCCGCCTCCTGCAAAAGCCTCAGGTGCGCTTTGCCGCCGACGCGATTGCAAATCAATCCAGCCACCCGCACCTCGCGATCGAAGTCGGCGAACCCGCGCCCAACCGCAGCGATTGAGCGGGCCATCCCCGAGGCGTCAGCCACCAGCAGCACTTCCGAATCCAGCCACTTCGCGATTTCCGCGGTCGAGCCGCTTTGGTCGGTTGCCGACGCTCCGTCGAACAGCCCCATCACGCCCTCGATGATCGCGATATCAGCGCCGGCGGAGGCTCTCGCGAATGTGCCGATAACGGCGTCGCGACCCATCATCCACCCGTCGAGATTGTGCGAGGGCGAACCTGCGGCGCGCGCGTGGTATGTGGGGTCGAGATAGTCGGGGCCGCATTTGAAGACCGCGACCTTCAAACCGCGCGAACGAAGTGCCCGCACGATCCCCACCGTGAAAGTAGTCTTACCGACTCCGCTCGCGGTTCCTGCGACGACGAGGCGCGGTATTTGAATCACCGGCCTCATTCAAACGCCAGCCGGTCTTTTGAGTAATCCGCTCCAAGCGCTTCGTCGATATCCCGAAGCTCACTTGCGAGTTCGTTGATAGCCGATCGATTCCAGCGATTGCTGAAAACGAGCCTGGATAGTGGGAGTCTCGGCAACCAGCCCACCTTCTCCAGCAAGGGCCGTTCAGCAAACTCGACTGGGTACCCGATACACATATATCCGACCACGGTCACGTGTTCGGGGATTGCCAGGAGCGCCGCAACGGCCTCCGGTCTCAGGATGCTGACCCATCCGACGCCGATCCCTTCGGCGCGGGCCGCCAGCCAGAGGTTCTGAATTGCGACACACGTGCTGTAGATATCGGCGTCTTTGACGGTATTACGGCCGATAACGGCGGGACCGAAGCGGGTTCGGTCGCACGTGACGCAGAGGTTGAGCGGAGCGTCGAGAATACCCTCAAGCTTGAACGACAGGTATTGAGCCTTCCGCTTATCGGAGAAGCCATCGGCGGCGCGCAGCCGTTCGGTTTCGACATGGTCGCGGATCCGGCGCTTGGTATCCGGATCGTCGATCACGATAAAGTTCCACGGCTGTGAGAATCCCACGGAACCGGCCTGATGGGCTGCCGCAAGGATACGCGCCAGTGTTTTCGGAGCGATGGGATCGGGCCTGAACGCTCGGATGTCGCGCCGAAGCGCGATCGCCTGATAGACACCACGTCGCCATTCGGGCGGAAATTCATTTATTACCATTCGCACGCTCCCTCGTCGGTTGGTTGCCGTCTTGGAGCGCCGGCGCTGGACCGGCCAGCGACTCGATCACTTCGGCGACGACCGAGTCGATGCTGTCCGCAGGACATCGTTTCAGGTTGATTGCTCCAAGATTCCGCGCGGCAGCTTCGGTGGCAGGGCCTATCGCAATCATCGGGAATGCCGCCAGTGACTTTCCGTCTTCGCCCTCCAGCAGCAGGCGCGCGGCGCTTGAGCTCGGCAACACGATCAACTCGGGAGGTGTCCCTAGTTGCGGGGCATACTCGTACAACGGCCGATAAGCCGGCACCTCTTCCACCGACGCGCCGGCCGCTTCGAATTCGGCTTTCAGCGCCGGTCGTCCCTGCGTCGAGACGACCAGCAGCAGGCGCTTGCCCGCGAATGTTGGCGCGGCTTTGGCGATCGCTTCCCGGCACGCGCCGTCGAGCTGGAGAAAGTAGGGGATTCCGTTTTTTTCAAGAGCGTCGGCCGCGCCGCGCCCAACAGCGATTGCCGGAATTTCGATCGCGGATGACGCGGGAGAATCGATCGAGCGAAGCGACCTCAACGCCGCCTCGGCGCCGACCGAACACGCGAACACGATCGCATCATAGCGATCCTTCCGCCGAAGAGAGCGCGCCAGCGTACAGGAGCTGGCCGTATCCTCAAACGAAACCTTCGGCCTTTCGAGAACCAGGGCGCCCATCGCGCGCAGCCGCGCGGCGATTCGCGAAGGGCCGGGCCGCGCTCGCGCGACCATCACGCATCGCCCATGCAACGGCGCCTTTTCGAACCATCCGATTCGCTCGCGCAAGCGCGCCACTTCGCCGACGATCACCAGGGCCGGATCGAAGCGCTGGACGGCTTCGATCCGATCCGCCAACTGCGCGAGCGTATCGATAATCACAAGCTGCCTGGGAGTCGTGGCGGCAGCAATATATGCGGCCGGAGTCGAAGGCTTGTAGCCCTCGCTGAGCAGTCGCTCGATGTTCTCCTTGAGTCGATGGGCCGCCATGTATAGAACCACCGTCTCGTGCGCGTGGCCGCCGGTCTCAGCGCGATGGCCGGTGGTTAGCGTGACGCGCGATGCATGACGACGATCCGTCAGCGGTATACCGGCATAGGCGGCCGCGCCCAGAGCGGCGGAGACACCCGGAACGATCTCAAAGGGAATCCCTGCTTCGGCCAGATCTTCGGCCTCCTCCGCGCCACGGCCGAAGATCAGCGGATCGCCGCATTTCAACCGCACCACCACGCGTCCCGCCCGCGCCCGTTCGAACACCAACGGGTGCAGACGATAATCCGTGGTTCCTTGTCCGTGCCGCCGACCGACGGCGAGCAATTCCGCATCGGGCGGTACGAGCGAAAGTATTTCCGGTGACACCAACTCGTCGTGGGCGACAACCTGCGCCGACCGGATCAATTCCAGCGCGCGGACAGTGAGCAACTTCGGATCGCCCGGGCCCGCGCCGACCAAATATACTATGCCCTGCTCGGACATCGACGCTTACGCCCCTGCCGCCTTGACCTTCGCGTTGCGAAAACGGTGGCTGAAGTCTGGCGCGTACAAACGCGAATCGGCGAAATCATTCGAGGTAAGCGTCCGGCCCACGATAATCATCGACTGGCTCTTGATCCCCGCTTCACGCACCCGGCCCAGGATGTCGCCCAGCGTTCCGACGACGATCTTCTGGTCCGGGCAGGTGGCCTTATGGACCACCGCGATCGGGCAGTCGGCGCCGTATTCGGGCGTCAGCGATTCGCAGACCTCGCGCAGCAGCGTGATGCTGAGGAAGAGCGCGAGCGTCGCGCGATGACGCGCAAGCTCCTGGAGCTTCTCTCCATCCGGCATCGGGGTTCGCCCCTCGGCGCGCGTCAAAATCACGGTCTGGCTGAGTTCGGGCAGAGTAAGTTCCCGGCGCAGCACCGCGGCCGCCGCGGAGAAAGAGGAAACGCCGGGGACAATTTCGTATTCGATCCCCAAGCCGTCCAACCGCCGCATCTGCTCGGCGGTCGAGCCGAATATCAGCGGATCGCCGGTATGCACCCTG
>JAJZAG010000359.1 GCA_021799555.1 Deltaproteobacteria bacterium
AGCAGCACCAGTGGGTTGCCGCGAAACGGGACTTGAAACCACAGGGTTCCAACCACGGCGACCAGGACCACGTCGGCCAGCCCGACGAGGAAAAAGGGAACGGTCTTGCCGAGGATCAACTCGAACGGCCGGATCGGCGTGACCATGACCTGTTCAAGCGTTCCAATTTCTCGTTCACGCACGATAGCGAACGCAGTCAGGTTCACAACCAGCATCAGCGTGATGCTGCCTATCACGCCGGGGACGAAAAACCATTGGCTATTGAGGTCTGGGTTGTACCACGGTCGTTGTTCGAGGTCGATCCGTGGAGCGGCCGCCGCCATCGCGGGCATAATCTGATTCAACCTGTACTGGGCATAGTCTTGCGCGAACTGGCTGGCGATCTGGTTGATGTATGCGACGGCAATCAACGCGGTGTTCGAGTTGGTGCCGTCAACGATAACCTGGAGATGGGAGGTTTGTCCCTTGCGGAGCAGTTCGGCGAAGCCCGCTTCGATTTCCAGCGCCATCGGGATATCGCTGTTTCCGATAAGGGCCTTCAGTTCCTGCTCGTTCTTGAGAATCTTCGCGACCTCGAATCGGCCCGTGAAGGTGAATCGGCTCAGCAGATCCCGGCTTTCCTGGCTGTGATCGAGGTCGAGGACGGCGATTTGCAGATGATGCACTTCGAAGGTGGCCGCGTAACCGTAAATCAGCATCTGAATAATCGGCGGCGCCAGTAAACGAAAACGCGCGTACTTGTCGCGCCTTAACTGGAGAAACTCTTTGACGATCATTCGCCAGATGCGTTCAAACATCGTGCTTCCCTATTGCAACTGTTTGCGAAATGCGCGGGTCGAAAAAAAACCGATCACCAGCGCGTATAGGGACATCGCCGCGATTTCCGGGAGCAGGCCGTTGATGGAAGCGCCACCGAGGAAAATTCGCTTAAGAGCGCTCACATAGTAGCGGCTATAGACTACGTACGTGAGCGCTCGAATCGGCGCAGGCATCTGATCGATCGGAAAGGCGAAACCCGACAGCATCGAAGTCGGAAGCAGTGTGACCAGCAACGCGTACTGGCTCGCGCCGAGCTGGCTTCTGGTCGCGACCGAAATCATGTAGCCGATGCCCAAAATCAGGATCAGAAATAGCGTGGTGGTAAGGAAGAAAGCGCCCAATCCGCCGCGGAACGGCACCGCGAACCAGGCAACGGCGAAGATCGCGCACAGCGCCGCGTCGGCGAGGCCGATTAGCAAGTAGGGAACGAGCTTGCCGACCATTATCTCGACCGCGCTGACCGGAGTGGCGATGAGCTGCTCCATGGTGCCGCGTTCCCACTCGCGCGCGATGGTAAGCGACGAAAGCAAGGCGCCCATCAGCGCCATCACCAGCGCGACAGTTCCGGGAATGATGAAATTTTTGCTTTCCAGGTCCTCATTGAACCACGTGCGGTAATCGACGCTGAGCGGGCTTGTCGCGCCGCCAGAAAAGCCATGCCGGGCGAACCAATTGAGCTGCACGTTGCTGCTGAACGTATCCACCACCGCTTGGGCATAGCCCTCGGCGAGCTGCGCGCTGTTGTCGTCGGTGCCATCCACGAGAGCCTGGACTTGACTTCGACCGGCGTCGCTAAGCCGCTCGGAGAAATTCCATGGAATCACGATGCCGAGTTTGCACTCATCGGCATCGATGGCTCGCGTCAGAGCGCGATAGTTGGTTACGACTTTGACGACATCGAAGTAGGTCGAGGCCTGAAAAGCTTTCAGCAGGGCCTGGCTGTTCTGACTTCCTTCCTGGTCGAGGACATAGACCGGAATCTGATTGGCGTCGAGGCGCGCACCGTAGCCGAGCAGGAGGATTTGAATCAGGGGCAGAAAAAGAGCGATGACGAAGCTGCGCGAATCGCGGCGAATCTGGATAAGCTCCTTGCGGCCCATAGCCATGGTTCTTCGGAAGTTCATTGGGCGGTCTCTTCACGCAGCGCGCGGCCTCCGGTCAGGGAGACGAAGGCGTCTTCGAGCGACGGTGCGATTGGTTCAATTCGATCGACTCGCACCTTGTGCTCCGCCAGCACGGCGGGAAGTGCGATGAGCGCATCGTGATGGGCCTCGACTACCGCGTGGAGGGCGGCGCCAAAAACGGAAACGTCGAGGACACCCGGGGCTTGCTTGAGGGCTGCGAGTCCAGCGCCGAGCGGGCTGCACTCGATCAAAAGCAAATCGCCTTTGATGGCGAATCTTTTGATTTCACTGGGAGTTCCCATCTGAACTACGCGGCCTTGATCGATGAGCGCGAGCCGATTGCAGTATTCCGCCTCGTCCATATAGTGAGTCGTGACCAGGACGGTGACCCCCGCGCGCGACATCTGGTGGATCAGATCCCAGAACTGCCGGCGCGAGAGCGGATCGACGCCGGCCGTCGGCTCGTCAAGGAAGAGCACTTGCGGTTGGTGCAGCACGGCGCAGCCCAAAGCGAGCCGCTGTTTCCAGCCTCCCGAGAGCTCGCCGGTCAGCAAGTGCTCGCTGCCGGACAGGGCCGCCATCTTGACCGCCCATGCGATTCGGTCGGCGAGTTTGGAACCTTTAACCCCGTACAGGCCACCGAAGAATTGCAGGTTCTCGATCGCGGTCAGATCGTTATAGAGCGAAAACTTTTGCGACATGTAACCGATATGGCGGCGCACCTGTTCGGATTCGCGCGCGGTGTCGAATCCCGCCACGGTGGCGGAACCTGAACTGGGGCTCAGCAAACCGCACAGCATGCGGATGATCGTTGATTTTCCGGAACCGTTGGGTCCAAGCAGGCCAAAAATCTCGCCGCTGCGAATCTGGAAGCTCGCCTCGTTGACGGCCACGAACGCGCCGAACCGCTTCACCAGCTTGTCGACTATGATTGACGGCGATGCATTCATCGCTTAGGAGGCCTTGGTCGCTTTCTGGTGTGAGATTGCGTACACGAAAACGTCCTCGACGCTCGCGGAGATGCGGCGCAAATCGGCGAAGGGCACTCCGGCGCGCTCAAATGCCGCCTGCAACTGCGGCAACCTCTGCGTGGCGTCATCAACCATCACATGCAGCGCGTCGCCCATCGCGGTTACGCTCGAAACGCCCGCTACCGACTTCGCGACCGCGGACAGTGCGTCAGGATTCGGCGAACTGACCGACAGAACCGCTCCGGGCAGGATGCTCTTGAGTTCGGCAGGGGTGCCGAAGAACAGCCGACGGCCCTGATGCATCAGCAAGAGTCGATGGCAGCGCTCCGCTTCATCGAGATAGGCGGTCGCCACCAGTACGGTTACCCGCTCGAAGACCAGGGAATAGAGGATGCTCCAAAGCTCGCGGCGCGAGACCGGATCGACCCCCGTGGTGGGCTCGTCGAGCAGCAGCAACTGGGGAGTATGGATGAGCGCGCAGGCAATTCCGAGTTTGCGCTTCATGCCTCCGGACAGTTGCCCGGCCAGCCGGTCTCGAAACCGGCTCATGCCCGACGCTTCGAGCAACTGCTGCTCGCGTTGGCGGCGCTGCGCGGGGCTGACTTCAAAGATGTCGGCGTAAAAGCGGACGTTCTCGGCGACGGTGAGGTCCTCATAGAGACCGAACTGCTGGGGCATA
>JAJZAG010000360.1 GCA_021799555.1 Deltaproteobacteria bacterium
GATTGCGGTCCCAGAGGTTGTAGATAGTGTCAACCAGGCCGTCGGCGCGCACGTTGAACTGTCCGTCGCCGCATCCGTCAAACTGATCGAACGGGTCGGCGCGATTCATCTGGACGGTCAGCGGCGGCAAGCCTTCGGGTGCGTACGGCCACGGCCACGCCGTCGAGAGCATCCCGTAGAAGCTGATATTGCCGATCTGGTTGAACAGCATCTGATGCGTATGTCCGTGGATAACGGTGACCTTATGATAGGGGCGGAGGATCGCCTGCACCTGGTCGGCGTCGTCGGTCCAGAAATTCCAGTTGCGGTAATACTTGTAGAGCGGCGAGTGCGAAAACACGATTATCGGCGTCGTGAGCGGCACCTTGGCCAGGTCGTTCTTCATCCACTCGCGCTGCGCCGCGCCGACCTCGAAGCGCGATTGGATACCGTTGTCGAGGCCCGCGACGGTCTGCATCCGCTCTTCCGGAGTCATCTTGCGCGCGGTCCAGAAATCCTTTTCGTACACACTTTGAAGGACGAGGAAGTGGATACCTTTCCAGTCGAAGGAGTAGGTTGGCGGACCGAACAGCTCCTGCCACTTGTCGCCGAGATCAAGGAACCAGTCGTGTTCGCCGACCATCATTTTAACCGGCGCCTTCAGTCCCATGAGGATTTGCCGTCCGAGTTCGAGTTGCTCAGCGCTGCCTAATTGGGCCAGGTCGCCGCCGTACAGCACGAAATCGGGTTGCGGGTCGAGCGCGTTGACGTCATCGACGGCCTTGACGATCGCGCGGACAAAGCGCTGGTTCAGCGTGCGTTCATAAAGGTGCGCGTCCGATATGTAGGCGAAACGGAACGGCGCACTGCCTTGCGCGCCCGCGCCGCCCCATCCTTTGGTGACGGCGGCGTTGGCGACTTCGACAAGCTGGAAGGTGTGCGGCGGCATCAGACCCTTGGCCAGCACGGCGCCCATCGTGGCCGCGGAGATTTTCAGAAACGTGCGGCGATCGCAGTTGCGCAAGGCCTGCAGCACGCGCGCGCGGTCTTCGTAAAACTTGGTTTCAACACTTTTATGCCGGATCGCCATCGTAACCTCCTCCAGGGATCGTCGGGGCGCTCAGTCGCCGCCCAAGAGCGCCGGGTTTTCCTGCATCGCGGCTTGTCCCGGCCCGATATCGCCGAACGGGCCGGCGAAGCCCGGGCCGTTGCGCCCCTTGAGCCCCATCGCCGCCGCGGTATCGCGCTGCGGGCGCGTGGTCCGCGAAATCTTGAACTGACGAGCGTATTCGGCCTGCGCCTGCTGCATGTAGGGCTGGCTGGTGAGCGAGAGCAGAAACGCGGCGAGATCGTCTTCCTGCGCTTCGCTCAGCCCGAGGGGAACGATTCCGCCGTCGAGGTAGGGATTCTGTACGCCGCCTTTGTTGTAGTGATCGAGCGTATCCCAGATGGTGGTTTGCGAGCCGTCGTGAAAGTAGGGTTCGGTCAAAAAGAGGTTGCGCAAATCCATCGTACGGAACGCGCCGATATCGTGCGGCTGCTTGGTCACCAGGAAGCGTCCGAGGTCGCTCATGTCGCTCGAGATCGCCAATTGATCGATTTGCAGCGCTCCGCCGCCGCCCTTGCCCAACAGCGCCAGCGCCGCGCGCGCGTGCGGCACGAACTGCGCGCTGTGCGCCGAGACGCCGATATTGTGAAAGCGATCGTCGGTGAACAGGGGCCGGGTCGGGTTCCATCCGTGACACGACATGCAGCGGCCCTGACCGTTGAAGATGGCCCATCCGCGTTTTTGCTGCGCGGTGATCGCGTTGGGGTCGCCGTTCATGTAGCGATCGAATGGAGAATCGAAGGCGAGCTGCGTGCGTTCGTACGCGGCGATTGCCTTGACGATGTCGCCGTACGTCGGCGCCTCGCCGAAGATGCGCTGAAACTCGGCCTTGTATTCGGCGATCGAATTGACTTTGTTCACCACGGTGCGCGGGTCGGGCATACCCATCTCGACCGGATTCAGGATCGGTTGCTCGGCTTGCGCTTCGAGGGTCGGAGCGCGTCCGTCCCAGAACTGTTCGATGTTGAACATCGAGTTGAGCACCGTCGGCGCGTTGCGCTGACCGAACTTTCCATGCACGCCCATCGAGGTCGGCAGCTCGTCGGTAAAGCCCTTGCCGGGGTCGTGGCAGTTGGCGCAGGCGACGGTGTTATCGACGGAAAGACGGTCGTCGAAGAACAGAGCTTTGCCGAGCGCGACCTTTGCCGGGGTCTGCGGATTATCGGCGGGGATTGACCACTGATAGAGCTTGGCGGGAAAGCCTGTCTGATTGAGGGGTTTGGGAGCGGCCGATGCGTCCGGCTTGGGCGGCGGCATCGTGGCCCGCGCGAGCGACGCGGCAACGGCGAGCGCTGCGGCGCCGGCGAGCATCACGCTTGGAATTCTGACGGTCATCGTGCACCTCCCCGGGTTGAGAATCGCAACCCCGCGCCGGATTCCGATTGGCCCGGTCCCGGCGCGATACAGAGATTAGCTCTGGATCAAATCAAAGTCTAGACCTTGTCTAACAATCGCACGAAAAAACTAGCCCCTCCGGCGCGCCGAGCTTTTCAACCGCCCGCGCACCACGACGTGATAATCGCTCACCTCGAAGCGGCCGAGCGACTCGAGTCTGCTGACTTCGAGCGCATCCCACGGGATGTCGTAGATGCGCCCGGTCTTCTTGTCGATAAAATGATGATGGTTCCCGACGTTGGCGTCGAACACGGTCTTGCCGTCGACCAGCACGAACTGGCGCAGAAGGCCTTTCCTGGTCAGCAGGTTGAGCGTGTTGTAGACGGTCGCCCGCGAGATCATGGGAAAGTGCTTTTTGACCCGCGACCAGACCGTCTCGGCGGTCGGATGCTCGGCGGTGGTGAGCACGTACGAGGCCACCGCGGCGCGCTGGGCCGAGGGCTGCACCCCGTGTTCTTTCAGGAGTCCGGCGAAATCCCGATTCACGGGTTTAGAATTAGTCTAAGCATAGATGAAAGTCAAACTCGTGCGGCGCGGGCGGTATCCTCGCGGCCGGAAAACCTCCGCAATCGAGCCTCCGCAATCGAAAGAGATCTACGCAATCGAGGCGTTCCGCACCGGCCGCCGCGCGCGTGATGGCGGATCCCGGCGGCTTGCAACTGTTGGCCTCGGGTCCGGCGCGGGGGCGGGTCACGGCACTTGCGCGCGGATTTTCTAAAGCGCCAGGAATTTCCTGAGCGCCGCCGCCGCTTCGGGCTCCGTGAGCGAGGGGGCGTGGCCGACGCCTGCAACTTCGACCACCGTGACGTTCGCATGCGTCGTTCGCATCTGCTCGGCGGTACGCGGCGACAGGATGTCGCTGTCGGCGCCGCGGATCACGAGGATTGGGCAGGTGATGCGGGCGAACGGCACCCACAGGTCGAGCCGTTGCTGCGCGGTTGAGCCGCGCGGCGGGCGGCGGATGGCGGGATCGAGTTTCCAGCCGAGAGCGCCGTTGGCGAGCGGTTTCACCGACCATTTTACGGATTCGCGCAGGGCATCTTCGGGCAGCGGCGCCATCGACGGATATATCTTCCGATAATAGGCGGCGACTTCGCCCAG
>JAJZAG010000361.1 GCA_021799555.1 Deltaproteobacteria bacterium
GCCCTCGCCAAGCGCACCGACGTCCTTGTCGCGGTCAGCCCCGAGGTGCGAGACGAGCTGGTCGACCTCGGGGTAGGCAAGCCCTCGCAGTACCAGGTGGTGCCCCTCGGCCTTGACCTCGAGCGCTTCGAGCAGGTGGGGACGCCGGCGCTGCCCGGCGGGGCCCTGCGCCAGCGCCTCAGCCTTGGCCCCGAGGTCCCCCTGGCCGGCGTGCTCGGCCGGCTGGTGCCGATAAAGGACCACGAGACCTTACTAACTGCTCTCGCCGAGGTGCCCGGCCTCCACTTGGCGGTCTTGGGCGACGGGGAGCTGCGCACTAGCTTGGAGGCCCGCGCCGACGAGCTCGGGGTGGCCGACCGGGCCCACTTCCTCGGGTGGTGGCCCGACGTCGCAAGCGCGCTCGCCGACCGTCTCGCCGATAACGGCGTCGTGGTCTCGATGCAAAACGGACTCGGCAATATCGAAGCGCTGGCGCAGCGCTTTTCGATCGCTCGAGTGCTTGGCGCGCGGGTGATATTCGGCGCCGAGATCGTGCACCCCGGCTCCGCGCACGTCACCGTCTTCGCCGATCCCGTCGCGATCGGTCCCGACCCGAAGCAGCATCGCGAGCACGCGGGCGCGCTTGCCGCGCGCGCCCGCGAGATCGCGTCGATAATCGACGCGGCCGGAGTTCCATCGGTCGCGTGCGACGATATCATGCCGATCATCTGGACCAAGCTTGTCTACAACGCCGCGCTCAATCCGCTCGGCGCGATTTTCGAATTCACCTACGGCGATCTCGCAGCCGATCCGGATCTGCGCGCGATCATGGACGACATTATCGCGGAGGCCTTCGCGGTCGCCGCACGCGCCGGAGTGCGGATGCCGTTTGCGAGCGCCGGCGCGTATCGAGAGGTGTTCTATGGCAAGCTCGTGCCCGCCACGGCGGGACACCGGCCCACGATGCTCCGGGATTTGAAGCAGCGCGCGCGCACCGATATCGACGCGCTCAGCGGTAAAATCGTTGAACTGGCGCGCCGCCATGAAATCGCGGCGCCGGTCAACGCGGCGATGGTGCGGATGATTCATGGCGCGGAGCGCAGGCGCGCGCGCCAACTTGCGGCGGAGGCAAAATGATACCGGCGATCATCACTCGCGCGACCATGGACGCTATCATCGCGCAGGCCGAGCGCGAGTTCCCTTTCGAGTGCTGCGGTTTCATAATCGGGAAAGCTATCGGCGCCGATTCCGCCGAGGAGATCCGGCCGATCACCAATATTCAGAATCGCAAGCACGCCGACGATCCCGTCAGCTTTCCGCGCGACGCGCGGACCGCGTTCCTGATGGAGCCCATAGAGCATCTGGCGGTGATGAACGAAATCGATCGGCGAAAGCTCGCGCTTCGGGTCGTCTATCATTCGCATCCCGATCACGACGCCTATTTCTCCGCGACCGACCGCGCCGCGGCGTGTTCGTTTGATCCGTCTGAGCCCGATTATCCGGGCACCGCGTACGTCGTGATGTCGATCCGGTCGGGAAAATTCGTGCGCGCGGCGGCGTTTGTGTGGGACGCCGCGAACAAGGATTTCGCGGAAACCAAACTCGATATTGTCTAGCAGGCCGATTGCCGCGCGGGTCATACGCCAGTTCGGAATTCCTCTTCCTTCGCAGCGGCCTCGAGCGACATTCCGCGTGTTTCGTCAATCAGCAGTCCGAACGCGATCGCGGCCGGGACGCCGAGCAGTGAGAGCCATCCCGTCACTCCCGCGATCCCGCCGAAGTCGCGCGCCAGGATCGAAATCGTCGCTTCGGCGACGAGCGATCCTCCCGCCGCCATCAGCGCAAACCAGCCGATAATCGTGCCGCGCAGCGCGGTGGGAAACAGTTCGGTCACCGCGGCGTTCGCCGCTACGGTCAGGGAATTCGCGCACGCGTTGACAACCAGGTACGTCACGCCAAGCCATAGCGCGGGCGACGCGAAATGAGCGGGCGGTCCCCAGAAATAACCGAGCGCAACGGTCGAAACCAAAGTTCCCGATACCACGATTGTCGGCACGCGTCCGAAGCGCTCCGACGTCCACGCGCCAAGCGGAAACCCCAGCATCCCGAAGCCCCCGCTCAGAATCGTAAGCGTGCTTGCGGCGCTCGCCGACAACCCCACTGTCGAGACCGCGTGATAGTAGGCGTAGGCGTTGACGCCCTCGCCCGAGATCGCGGCGGCCATCGCGCACGCGATCAAGGTGATCGACCGCTTGCGGTACAGCGGTGCAAAAACGTCGTAGAAGCGCGTGCGGTTGCCCGCGCCCTCGCTCGCGATCGATTGCCATCGCGCACTCTCCTCGATTCTCGCGATCATCGGCGCAAGCGCGATCCCCGCGCCCGCAAGTACCAGCAGCCATCGCCACGACGCCGCCATCGATGCGACCACCGGCATCAGGAACACGCAGAATCCGGCGCCCGCTGCCGCCGCGATTCCCGCCCAGCTTTGCCCGTCGGCGCGGCGCGCGATCGGCAGGACTTCGGCGAGGATCACGATCGCCGCCGCGGCGGCAGCGCCCACGAATGCGTTGAGCACGATCGCGAACGCGACGAAGAGCCACAGGCGCGTTGCCGCCGCCGCGCCGATCGCCGCAAGCGGTATCGCGAACGACGACCACACCAGCACCCGCTTGCGCCCCGTCCGATCAACCATTCGCGTCAGCACCAGCGATCCAAGCGCTCCCAGCGCCAGGAACGCGAACACGCGCGCGAGCGCCGACTCGCTGAGCGCGAAGCTCCGCGCGATCCACGGCGACGCAACCACGGCGATCGCCCCCGCGAAGCCCTCGTACGCCAGCATCGCGAGTAGAATCCAAACCGTCGCGCGCACGCGGCGCATGCTCTCGTCGGTGTCGTAGAATTGAGGCAGTTCCGCGCCGCCCGGCGATGTGGACGACTTCGCCGCCGTCTCGATCGCGGCGCGCGGCTCGCTATCCGCGTAGTTCAAAAACCGGGTTCTCCTCCGCGACGGCGCGGAACTCCTCGACCGGAGCGCCGGCGCGAATCGTGTAGAAGCGCTGCACCGACGACGCGAAGCGCTCAAGGAACGCCTTGATCACCGGCGGACGTTCGTCAACCGCGAGCTCGCGCACCTTATAGCTCCACTGCTTGGCGCCCTTCTTGAGAATCACCGCTCCCGCCGCGCGCGCGTTGCGGACCCATCCGGTCTCGCCGCGGCTCGCGACGAGGTAGCGCCGTCCGCCGAGGTCGAGCACGTTGACGGGAGTCGAGTACTCGCGTCCGGTCTTGCGGCCCCTGGTGATCAGCAGATAGTTGTGCGCGAAGCCGAAACCGAGCCGCACCAGAAATCCGTAGCTTTGGTTAAAGATCCGTTCGAGCGGCGTTTCCTTGACGAACTTGCGGGAACTCTCTGTCATCAGCGGCGACCTCGCGACGCGATCATAGCCTCCCCTCGGCATTGACGGTAACCCGCGCCAATTTGATCGCCACAGCCTCCGCGCGCCGCCGTGTGGACGGCAGCCGGGACGCGACGGGTTCGTTTCGCGAATTTTCCGCGCGCGTCGCAATCGATTCTCCCGAAAGCGCTGGCTATTTTGGCCGT
>JAJZAG010000044.1 GCA_021799555.1 Deltaproteobacteria bacterium
ACGAGAGCAACGCCGCGTACGCGGGCCAGCATAGCGGACATCCAAGCACCGGCAGCATCGCCGCCGCAGCCGCCGGAATCGCAAGCAAGCCGGGCCTTTTCATCGGAATTTCTCCGCATCCGCTGATGCTTTTTTTGGCGCGTGCGCGCCGATAAGCGCCGCCCGGATTATTTCGACTGGCGGAACCGCCGCCAGCCGGCCCGGCCGCGCCTGATAGACACGGCACGACGGGGATCCGGCGGCCTCGATCCCGGCGGCGTCGCGACCGTTGATTAAAATCGTCGGCGACCCGAACGCGCGCATCGATTCTGCCGTTGCCGGCGCCGAGCGTTCCCATTCACGCCACCGCACCGGCAAACCCTCGCGCTCGAGCGCCTCGCGCAGATTCGCGCGCGCATCGTCGGCGGCGGGGCAGTCCGCATCGTAGATAAAATCAATCTCGATCATTTGCCATCCTCGCGAGTAACTTCGCCGCGCGCCACGAGGCTTTGGAGAATCGGACACGGCGCGGTCGGCCGCCGTGTTTCGCACGCCGCGAGAAGTCCCGCGAGCGCGCGATGGATTCGCTTGAGCGCGGCGATTTTCGCCTCGACATCTGAAAGCTTCCGCGCCGCCCGCAAGCGAACCTTGTCGCACGAGCCGCGCTCGTCGAGCCGCAAGCCGAGCAGCTCGCGGATTTCCTCGAGCGCGAAGCCGAGCGCCTGCGCATGTTTGATAAACCTGAGCCGATCCACCGCGTCATCCGGGAAGATGCGGTAACCTGCCATCGTGCGCGCGGGCCGAGCCAACAACCGCCGCCGTTCGTAGTAGCGGACGGTCTCGCGATTCACGCCCGCGCGGCTTGCGAGCTCTCCGATTGTGAGCCTGGTCATAGCGCCATCCCCGCTACGGCAGCGGCGTGCCGATCCCCGCGGCCCGAAGCGCGGCTTCGCCCGGACCGCCTCCGATGCAGCAAGCGGCGAGAGCGCCGTCGAGCGCCACCGCAGGCACCGCGCGAACGCCATAGGCCTTCGCGCGTGCAGCGACCGCGGGTTCGCGCATGTCGAGCACCTCAACCGCGCACGATTTACACGCAATACGCCCGACCATCGCAACCGTCTCGTCGCAAGGAGCGCATCCAGCGCTGAACAGTTCGATCTTTCGTTTGATCGCCATGCCATTACCTCGTGCCCGATCTCAAGCCTACACCCTGTACGCGGCTACAAGGTCAAGCCCACCTAAAATCAAGCAGCGGAGTGATGAGTACGCGGAAACCCGCACGCGGATATAGGGTCAAGGCCGCCCAAAATGTGGCGTCTCCCGCCTACCGTTAGCCGATCGTTCGCGCTTTCTCTCCGGCCCCGCCAGTGGCGCGGCGCTTCGGTCTTTCACTCGCTCTCCGGAGAGCTTTGCGTAACTCGATCGGATAGGTATGAAATTGCCGAGGGCGAGATTCCTCGCGACGGTTGCCCCGCGGCGGGAGGTGTACGATTCGGCACGCGTTGCCTGTTCGCGCTCGGAATGACACGGGAACAAGCGCGAAAATTGTCATTCCGAGCGAGGGTTGGCGGCCGATCACGCGACGAGCGCCGGCCCCCACGCAGCATAGTTTGGCGAGGAATCTCGCCCTTTCGTGCCACCGGCCAGTTGCGCGAAGGTCGCCGGCGCCAGATGGTGGCCGGGCGCGGCGATTGCGCCTTTGAGGCAATCGCCGTGCCGCGCGGGTAAGCGTGTCTCACCGCGCGCAATTGAGACGCAAGCACCCTCATCCGCCGTGCGAGCATCCTTCGGCAGGCTCGGGACAGGCTCTTCTCCCGAACGGAAAAGGAATAAAGCGCGAGGCGGGCGTATCTCAGTACGAAATTTCGGGATGTGAGATTTGAGTGAGTATCTACTTCCTGCCGATGGCTCCTGGAGCACATATGGCCGATCCATAGCCACGTTTGTTCATGGCTGAACTGTTCAGCCTTATCCGTATACGCCAGAGGTGTATAATTGAGTGTATGAAGACGCCGGCGACATATCGCCTTTCAGGTCGCGGCGGGAGAGCTGACTGGCGTCTTGAGGGTCCGCGCGCTGATGCGCAGATGGCCGTTCGGCGCGGCTCGCTTGAGGGCGATAAGCTAGCGAAGGCGGCGCGCATCGGCGCGCCGGCACTTCGGACGAAAATTGCGCCGCGAAGCCATCGGCGCCGGGAAATTTTGCAGGCGCGAGGCGGAGAGTACGCGGCGCGGCGCGCCGAAATTCCACGAAACGAAGCCATCAATCCGAATCGGCGGTTTCGCCCTTGCTTCGGCGCGCGGCGCGACGGCGCCGAAGCGGCGAGCCTTCACGGATCGGCGCGAATCTGTGCTAAGCGTCGGAGGAAATCCGTCAAGGAGCGTGCGCGATGAGTCTTAAGGGAAAAGCCGCCGCGATCGGGATCGGCGAGCTCAAGCCGATGAAGGAGCCTGGTCCCGCGACGACGGCGCTCGGCCTGATGGCCGAAGTAGCCGCCGAAGCGATCGCAGACGCGGGACTCGACAAGCGCGATATCGACGGCTTCCTGGTTGGGATGCCGTTTTCCGATCCCGGCTTTATCTACCCGGCCAGCGCCGCCGAGGTGATGGGGCTGCGGGTCAAGATGCTCAACGTGGTCGATATCGGAGGCGCGAGTCCCGCGGGGATGATCTGGCGTGCGGCGGCCGCGATCGACGCCGGAATGTGCAGCGCGGTGCTGTGCGTTGTCGCCGACATGAATCGCGCCGGCGACCAGCGTCCGCCGACGGTCTCGGTGCAGCGCGAGTTCGAATCGCCGTACGGGAATATCGGCGCGAACTGCGGCTACGCGATGATCGCGAACCGGCACATGTTCGAGTTCGGCACCACTTCGGCGCAGCTCGCGAAGGTGGCCGTCGATCAGCGCTCCAACGCGCTCAAGAACCCGCTGGCGACCTTCAACGACAAGCCGCTGACGATTGCCGAAGTTCTCGGCTCGCGGATGATCGTCGATCCGCTCCATCTCTACGAGATCGTCAGTCCGGTAACGGGCGGCGCCGCCGTGATCGTCGCGTCGCCCGAGATCGCCAAACGCGCAAAGCATCCGCCGATATGGCTCCTCGGCGCAGGCGAGTACGCCGATCACGCGACGATCACCTACGCGCCGTCGCTCACTGAATCGCCGATCAAGATCGCGGCCGACACCGCCTTCAAGATGGCCGGAGTCGAGCGCAAGGACATGAACTTCGTCTGCCCGTACGATTGCTACACGATCACGGTCGTCGTCACCCTCGAGGATGCGGGCTTCTGCAAAAAGGGGCAGGGCGGCCGCTTCGTCGAGGAGCACGATCTCACGTACCGCGGCGACTTCCCGTGCAACACTCACGGCGGGCAGTTGTCGTTCGGGCAACCGGGTCTCGCCGGCGGGATGAGCCACGTCACTGAAGCGATTCGGCAACTGATGGGCCGCGGCGGCGAGCGGCAGGTCAAAGGCGCTCAGCTCGGTTACGTCAACGGCAACGGCGGAATCATGAGCGAGCAGGTCGGCCTCGTGCTGGAGCGCAGATCATGAGCGAATATCTGAAACCACTTCCGAAACCTTCGCCGACGAGCCGCCCGTTCTGGGACGCCGCGCGCCGCCATGAGCTCAAGCTCCAGCGCTGCGCCGGATGCGGCAAGTTCATCTTCTATCCGCGCACGCGATGCCCGTACTGCTTCGGCGACCAGCTCGAATGGCGGGCGGTGAGCGGGCGCGGCAAGGTTTACAGTTACACCGTAGTGCGCCGCGCGTCGCATCGCGCATTTACCGACCCGTACGTGCTGGCGATCGTCGAGCTCGAGGAAGGGCCGCGGATGACGACCAATATCGTCGCGGCGCCGGAGAGCGTGCGCGTCGATCTGCCGGTCGTCGTCCACTTCGACGACGTGACGCCGGAGAACACGCTCGTGAAATTCAAGCCCGCGTGAGAGCTCGCGCGATCAGGCGAGCAGGACGGCGACGATGCCGGTGAGAAAGATTCCGTCGAAGGTGCCCGCGCCGCCGATTGAGGCGACCGGAGCGCCGAGCTCGCGCAAGCGCCCGAGGTTCAAGAGGTCCGCGCCGATCAGCGTGCCCATCACGCCGCTGACGTACGCGACCGCGTCGGCGTGATGCGTCGCGGCACCCAGCAGCATGCCGACGATCGCGGCGACAATCGGCGGGATCAGCATCGGCGTCGCGATTCCCATCCCGGGTACGGGCCGCGCAAACCGATGCACCACAAACGCGACGATTGCGGTGCCGATAATCGCGGCGGCGATGATCTCCGGAAAGTGCAGCAGCACGTACGCGCTGATCGCCATCGGCACGATTGCGCCGCCGACGTTTATCGCCACCGTGGTCCTGCCGCCCGCATAGCGGATCGGCACGCGGTAGCGCACGCCGAACTGCTGGACCATCGGCTCGGGATGCACCGGGCCGCCTTCAACCTGCGTGATCGGTATATTGAGGTAGCTGCCGAACAGGCTCACCAACAGCGCGGCGAACGCCAGATGCGGCGGCAATCCGAGCGCGACGAAGACGTAGTTGATGACGTGGATCTCGATCAGCGCGAACAGGAAGGCGAGGCCGATCAGAAAGATCAGGACGTAGATGAAAACAAACGGCGCGAAAACCATCGTGCGATAATACCAACCCGCCGGCGCGCTTGGTACCGCGCGTGCTCCGCGATCCGCGGGCGGCGCGATTCGAAAACTCTACAGTGCGGCGGATTTTTGCGCGCCGGACTCGAGGCCGCGCGCGGCCAGCCGCTCGCGCATCGCGCGATGGCCATCGCGCGTGATCGGATAGCGCGCGAAGACGATCGCGCTCAAGAGGTAGATCGCCGCGGGCGCGAGCGCGAACAGCGCGCGCAGATTCTCCGCCGCCGCGTGCGGCAACTCCGGCATCCCGGGCCGGTAGCCGATCCATCCCATGACCGGCCCGACCAGCACCATCGCGACCGCGGTTGCGATCTTGATCGCCATCGAGGTCAGTCCGCCGTACGCGCCTTCCTGGCGGCGTCCGGTGCGCTCTTCGTCCCACTCGATGACGTCGGCGGCGGCGGACATCTGCGTGACCCAGATTCCGATCGCCGAGAATCCGCTGAACGCCATCAGCAGCATCAACAGGATCGTGTTGCGCGGCGCGATCAGCATAAACGCGAGCGAGCACATCGCATTGCACACCATAGCGACCACGTATGCGGGCTTCTTTTCGAACCGCACCGTGATCCGAAACCAGAACGGATACGAAACCATCGAGCCCGCGAAATACGCGATGAGCCAGCGCGCGGCGGCGTTTTCGTCGTGCACCCAGTACTTGGCGAGGAAGCGGATCAGTACGGTCGGGATGTTGATCGCCATGATTGCGAGCGTGGTCGCAAGCATCAGAATGATGAACGGCCGGTTCGCGAGCGCGCTCTTCATCGACTCGCGCAGGTTGAACCGCTCGCGCTCAGCGAAGCCCGGACGCTCGCGCAGGTTGAAGAAAGCGAAGAGCGCGCCGCCCGCCACGACGGCTGCGCATACTGCGCCGGTAATCTGGAAATCCAGCCCGCGCGCAAATATCCATGCGGCCCCGAACGGCAGCAATGCTCCGCTGATATCGCCCGCCGTCCCGCACAGTTGCCGATACGTCGAAAGACGCGTGCGCTCGTCATAGTCGAGCGTCAACTCCGGCATCAGCGCGCCGTATGCGGTTTCATAAAATTTCCGGCAGGTGAGCTGCAGAAAGTAGAAGGCGAGAAACCACGCGAACAGTCCCCGCGTCAATTCGGGCGGAGACAGCAACAGGTAATAGCAAACCCCCATCGGCACCGCGGTCAGAAAAAACGGACGCCTCCGTCCCGACTTGAAACGTGCGCTGTCCGAGATATTTCCGACCAGCGGGTCGGTCAGCGCGTCGAGCACCAGCGCGATAAAGAACGCAAGCCCCGCGAGCGCTGGAGACAGCCCGCGCCGATCGCTATAAAAGTACAGCAGATGCATCGCCGAAAGCGTTGCGCACAGGTTGAGACCCGTCTGCCCCTGCGCATAAATTAGAAGGGGCCGGAGGCCAATCTTTTCGCTTGAATTTTCGATGTTCACCCGGCCGCAGAGACTAGCCGATCAGTATGCTGATGCAAAATGAACCAAGCGCGAGCGCGCGATGGCGCCGATGGACGAGCGCGCTCGTGGCGCTCGTGGTGCTGGCCGTAATCGTTGCGGGGTGTGCTTCATCTTCGGATAACGATGATTCCGACGACGCCGTTGACGCGGGAGTTGGCGAGCCGCTGGCGGCGCCGACCGCGACCGTCGAAATCACCTATCACAAATCAGGTGACACCCTCGTGCGCGCGACGGTGAGCAAGTTCTTCGGCGCGGAGATAATCGCCAACGCGATGGGCCGCGACGGCCGCGTCGCGTCGGTTGTGCGCTTCGACGGCGGTGTGCCGATTTGGGAAATCAAGCCGGCTAGAGGCATCGCCGGCACAGCGCTTTCCGCATTCAGCAAAGTTAACTACGCGCCCAAGACGCTCGATTACGGGAAGGTTCCAGATCACTACGAGCAGATGATCCCCGACGAGGGTCCGCCCGAACCTCTCGACCGCGGCTCGTTTTACATCTTCGCGATTGAGCGCGCCTCCGGATCGACCAGCTATGAAGCGGTAAAGGTGCTCGCCGACGGATCGCTTGAGGCTTATGCGGCTCAGCCTCGCGCCGGATCGAGTTACGTTATGTGCTGCAACCTTGCGTCCGATTTCACCGAGCCGGTGGTCCTGCCTGAAGTGATCTCGCCGGACGACAACTCGTCGAGTAATCCCGATTCTTCGGACGCTCCGCCCGACCAAGGTTCGGGTGATAGCGGCGATTAGCCGCGGCATCCTTCGACACGAGCGACGCCCGCAATTGTTTCGACGGGGAAACCACCAACGCGCTGATCGTCGATGGTTTCGCGTCGGGTCCGGGACTAAACATAAATTGGAGTATTAATCAGCGGTCGGCATTGATTCGATATTTACAATACAGTACGAGGCCGGTAAGTGCCGGAAGCAGTGCGCAGCATCGTGGTGCGCACTCTCAATTGATTTGATCGGCGCCGCGCGAAGGCGAGTGTGAATCTGCTCGATGCGGCCGACGTGCTTCTCGCCACGTTCTTTTCTTCATGTTCAAGACCAGCAACGAAATCTTTGTCGAGCCGATCGCGAATGGCGCGCAAACCTGCGCGCTTGCCGCTGCGCGGCGCGCGCTTGACGGGGCGCGCGACTTGAGGTGCGGTAACACGCTCACGGCTCGCGGCTCGAAACTCTCTGCAAGGAGGCAGGTTTCCGATGACCCAGCATCCGATTCGATTTGGGTTCCAATCCGGCCAGCAGAACGTGACGTGGGAGCGGATGCGCGACGCGTGGCGGAAATTCGACGACTGGGGCTACGACTCGCTGTGGGCGTTCGATCACTTTTACCCGATCTTCACTCCGGACCCTGCCGGCCCCTGCATGGAGAACTGGACCTTGCTCGGCGCGCTCAGCCAGCAGACTAGGCGCGCCCGGATCGGGGCGCTGGTCAACGGCAACACTTATCGCAATCCGTGCCTGGCGGCGAAGATGGCGGCCACGCTCGATCACCTGAGCGGTGGCAGGCTCAATTTCGGCATCGGCGCCGGATGGAATGAACTCGAGCATCGGAACTTCGGAATCGACTTCAAAACCCTCGGCGGGCGCCTCGATGCGCTCGAAGAGTCCTGCCAGATCATCAAGGGGATGTTCACGCAGGAGCGGACCACGTTCGCGGGCAGGCATTACACGATCACCGACGCGGTATGTAATCCGAAGCCGCTGCAGAAGCCGCACATCCCGTTCATGATCGGCGGACGTGGTGAGAAGCGGCTGCTAAAGATTGTCGCCCGGCATGCCGACATGTGGAACACGATGCACGCGAGTCCGGCGCAGATGAAGCGTCTGATCGAGGTGATCGAGCGCCACGGCGACACGGTTGGACGCGACACCGACGAGATCGAGAAAACCATCATGATGCCGCTGTGTTACAAGGCGTCGGAAGATCGCGAGCGGCTGATTTGCGGCGGTGTCGCCAGCACGGCTGGAATCACGCCTGAGCAGGCACGCGATCGAATCATGATCGGCACTAAAGACGAGTGCCTCGACAAGATCGCCCAGTACCAAAAGGCCGGCGTGACTCATTTCATATTCAGCCTCAGGTGGCCGATCCTGGTCGAGGACGAGTTCCAGCGCTTCGCCGAAGAAGTGATTCCGGCCGCCCGCGCTCTCTGAGTTGATGAGGCATCCGGAATCGGATTGATTTTGTGTGGTCTTGATCAGTTCGACGGTGCTAAGGGCTGGCCCCGGCCGCAGCGGCAGGCATCCCGCGCCCGGTCCGGGTCGGACCGCTTAATCGAGCAATCCGGGGACTGGGTCGACCTCGATACGGCGCGCGTCCAGGTCGATTACCTTGATCACGTCAGCGATCACCGGGACCAACGTTTCATTTTTGCCGTCGCGCACGACGAGCACGTCGTTGGCTCCCGTGGACATCACTTCGACGACGATGCCGAGCCGCCGCCCGTCGGTCAGGACGACTTGGCATCCGACGGCCTGGTAATGGTAGAACTCGCGCGGACCGGCGGGCGGCAATTCGGCTGCGGCGATCATCACGGCCGCGCCCTTGAGTGATTGCGCCTGTTCGACGGCGGTGATGCCTTCGAGGACGAGACGGATCATCCCAGCGCCGGCCTGCGAGACCTCGATGATATCGTAGCCGCGGCGCTCGCCGCCGAGCTCCAGTGTCAGACGCGCGGCGTTGGCGACGGAATCGGAATCGGGATTATCCGGCCGCATGCGCAGCGCTCCGCGGAGTCCGTGAACGCCAACGATCCGTCCGACGCGAATCAGCGCGGCGACTGCGTCCTGTGCGGGCGGCACCGGCGCATGGGAAGGGTGGCGCACCGATCCCATCGCCGCTACTTGTCTTCGATTATTTCTAGGACGACCTTGCGATTGGTGCGCGAGGCGACCGCGTTCAAGATGGTGCGGATCGATTTTGCGGTCCGGCCCTGCTTGCCGATCACGCGGCCCAAGTCTTCCTTGGCGACACGCAGTTCGAGAACCGAGGCAGTGTCGCCCTGGGTTTCCTTGACCTCGACGGCGTCAGGGTTATTGACGAGTTGTTGGGCGAGGAACTGGACCAGCTCCTTCATGATGGCCTCCGAGCAGCGGGTCGCTTCAGGCGGAGGTCGCTGCGTTAGAAACCTGCTTGATAAGCTTGCGCACGGTATCGCTGGGCTTGGCGCCAGCCCGCATCCAGCGATCGACGTGATCTTTCTTGATAGCGACGCGCGGCGGATCGAAGGCCGGGTCGTAAGTGCCGATCTGATCCACAAAGCGGCCGTCGCGCGGCGCGTGCGAATCGGCCACGACGATCCGGTAGAAGGGTTTCTTTTTGCCGCCGTGGCGGCGCAGTCGGATTACCAGTGCCATTCGTTTCTCCTTGTCTATTCTAACGCCCCAAGCCCATGCCGCGCATCATTGATTTTCCGGCGCCGAGCTTGGTGATTTTTTTCATCATCTTGCGGGTCTGGTCAAACTGCTTGAGGAAGCGGTTGATATCCTGAACCGAAGTGCCGCTGCCCGCGGCGATTCGCATGCGGCGTTTGCCGTTGAGGATCAGGTGATTCTCGCGCTCCTGATGGGTCATCGAATCGATTATCGCCTGGATTCGCTTGAGCTCGTCCTTCGCCTCTTCGGAGTCGGCCGCGCCGGCGAGCTTTTTGAGTCCGGGGATCATCCCAATCAAATCGCCGAGCGATCCCATCTTACGGATCGCCTTAATCTGTTCGGCGAAGTCGGTGATGGTGAATTCGTTTTTCTTGAATTTGCGTTCGAGTTCCTTGGCCTTGGCGGCGTCGTAAGTAGTCTGCGCTTTTTCGATCAGCGTCAGCATGTCGCCCATCCCGAGAATGCGCGACGACAGGCGGTCGGGATGAAAGACCTCGAAGGAATCGACTTTCTCGCCAAGACCGACGAACAGGATCGGTGCGCCCGTCACTGCTCGCACCGAGAGCGCTGCGCCGCCGCGCGCGTCAGAGTCGAGCTTGGTCAGGATCACGCCCGACAGTTCGAGCCGCTGATGGAAGCCCTGCGCGACGTTGGCGGCTTCTTGCCCGGTCATCGCGTCGGCGACGAACACGATGTGATGAGGATTGAGGGCGGCCTTTAAGCGCACGAGTTCGTCCATCAACTCTTCGTCGATCTGCAGACGCCCCGCGGTGTCGATAATGATCGCGTCGTTCCCGCCCGCATCGGCGCGCGCCATCGCGCGCGAGGCGATTTCGACCGGATCCTCGGTTTCGCGGCTTTCCACGACAGGAACTTCGACTTGCGCTCCGAGCACGCGCAATTGCTCCATCGCGGCCGGACGGTAGATATCGGTCGAGGCGAGAAGCGGATGACGCTTGCGCTCGAGCTTGAGCCATCGCGCGAGTTTTGCCGCCGCGGTGGTTTTGCCCGCGCCCTGCAAACCGACAATCATGATCTTAACGGGCGGCTTGACCTTGAGGTCAAGTTCGCGCGCCTGCCCGCCCATCACCTGAGTCAGCTCATTGCTGACGAACTTGATCAGGTGCTGCTCGGGGCTGAGCGAGCGCATGACTTCCTGCCCGAGCGCGCGGGAGCGGACGTGTTCGACGAAATCGCGGACGACCTTGATATTGACGTCCGCTTCGAGCAGCGCAAGGCGGACTTCGCGCAGGGCGTCTTCGATATTGCGCTCGGTGATCCGGCCTTGGCCTTTGAGCTTCTTGAAGACGCCTTCCAGGCGATCGCTGAGAGTGTCGAACATAAGTCAGAGCCGGTGCGTTACAGGTTCAGGATGTGGTCGCGGTCTGTTTCACTATGCGCTAAGTGTAGCAAACCGCCAACGCTAGGCTAGCGCCGCAGAGCAGTCAATCCCGCAGAAAGGCGACGGCTGTTGCCAAGCGGTTTTCAGGTACCATACGACGGACCTAACGGGACGAAAAGGAGATGGAATTCCGGTTATCGGCGGAGAAGATTAGATGTCATTGAAAGACCAAACTATCGTGATTCTTGGGGGAAGCTCGGGAATTGGGCTTGCCACGGCGCGGGCTGCAATCGGTGAGGGTGCGCGGGTGGTAATCACCGGGCGCACGCGCGCGACGCTTGACGCGGCGGCGGCGCAGCTCGGCAAGGAAGCGCGCGCGGCGGCGGTGGATTCATCGGACGAAGCCGCGATGCGGGAACTGTTCGCCGGAATCGACCACGTCGATCACATCTTTGCGAACGCGGGAAACGTGGTGGGCGACGCGAAGTTAAAGATGGATATCGCCGCGATACGGCCAGCGATAGACGTGCGATTCTGGGGTGCGGTTTACGCCGCGAAGTTCGGCGCGCCAAAGATGCACGCGGGCGGCTCGATCGTGCTGATGTCGGGCACCGCCGCGGTGCGGCCGATCTCCGGCTCGGCAGTCGGTTCAGCGGCGTGTGCGGCCGTGGAAGGACTGGCAAGGTCGCTGGCGATCGATCTTGCGCCGATTCGCGTCAACGCGATTCGGCCCGGACTTATCGATACTCCGCTGATCGATCGATTCGTCGGCGAGCGCAAAGAATCGTTTTTGAAAAGTTACGCCGCGCGCTTGCCGGTCAAGCGAATCGGCCGCCCCGAGGAAGTAGCCGATGCGGTGTTATTTCTAATGAAAAATGGATTCGTAACCGGAATCACTCTACCGATCGACGGCGGCGGAGCGATCTCGTAGCCATCGGCGCATTTGCTCAGGAACGCGAGATTGCCCAGGTCGAGGATGCCGTCGCGGCGATCTCGCCCGACGCGGTCGCGACGCTCGCTTCAAGGAAGGCGAGATTGCGCGTGCGCCTGACGACGCGCGCGGTGCCGGTGATCGCGCCGGGCATCAGGATGCGCAGATATGAAAGTTTAATCTCGGCAGTGACGGCGTACTCACCCTCTTCGAGAACCGAGCCGATCGCCGTCGAAAGCATCTCGTCGGCAAAAATTCCGATATAGCCGCCCGCGATGCTGCCGAAGGGATTGAGGACCTGCGCCGGATGCTCGCGCCAATCCCATCGGGAGGTTCCCTGCCCGAACTCGACCGGGCGCATCCCGAGCGCGCGGTTTTGCGAAAGGTAATCGGCGACTCGGTTTTCGCGGATGATTTGGTTTATCTCAGAAAGAGCGCGCAGCGGCGAACGGTCGGACACTATCCTTACTCCTGGCAACTAAAATCGCGCCGGGAACGCACTCGAACGCGCCGGCATTCCGCCAGTTTAGTCCAGCGCTGACGCACAATCATCCCTCGCGATCGGCAGATCGCGTTTTTAGTCGAAAAGCGTGACCGTCCGGTCCGAAGCTACGGACCAGCGCGAGCAAGCGTAGGATTAGCCGGCGGCAGTGGACAGGTAGCTTGCGATCATCAGGGCTCCCACAGTGAGAGCCGAGCCCAATACGACGAAAACCGCCATTTTGGCCATGCTGCTCATCGGTGACCTCCCGTAGAGTGCCGCGTTGGCGCGACGCCCAGGGTATTCAGCCTTTAGAATCGCTTATCCGTAAAATCAGTTACACCGGCCCAGCGCGAAACGCAATATGGGGTATCCCGGCGCAGGATCGCGGCGCGCTAGAGCGGGGCGCGGTCGAGCGAGCGGTATTGGATCGCTTCGCTGACGTGATGGGCGGCGATTGCGGGAGCGTCTTCGAGGTCGGCTATGGTGCGAGCGACCTTCAGGATTCGCGTGTAGGCGCGCGCGGATAAGCCGAGGCGGTTGATCGCAAGCTCGAGGAGCCGTTCGCCCGCACTTTCCACGACGCAATGCTGATGCAGTTCTCGCGCGCCCATCTGCGCGTTGCAATAAATCGGCATTCCAGCGAAGCGTTCGAGCTGATGCGATCGCGCGCGATTGACCCGCTCGCGAATTGCGGCCGACGCTTCGCCGGCGTGCTTGTCGGTCAGATCGCGGTACTTCACGGCCGGCACTTCGACGTGAATATCGATCCGATCGAGCAGCGGTCCCGAGATACGCGATCGGTAACGCTGAATTTCGAGCGGCGAGCAAGAGCATTCGTGCTGTGGATCGGTATAAAAGCCGCACGGGCACGGGTTCATCGCCGCAATCAGCATCACGCTGGCCGGAAAAGTGAGCGTGCCCATCACGCGCGAGATCGTGATCTTCGAGTCTTCGAGCGGCTGGCGCAGCACTTCGAGGACGTTTTTACGGAACTCGGGTAGTTCGTCGAGAAACAAGACGCCGCGATGCGCCAGGCTAACCTCGCCGGGACGCGGCACCGGGCCGCCGCCGATCAGGCCGGCGTCTGAGATGGTGTGATGCGGCGAGCGGAACGGACGCGTTGCGATAAGCGCGCGCCCCTCGAGCAAGCCCATCACGCTATGCACCTTGGTGGTCTCGATCGCCTCTTCGAAGCTCATCGCGGGCAGCACGGTTGGGAGCCGCTTGGCCAGCATCGTCTTGCCCGAGCCGGGAGGGCCAATCATGAGCACGTTGTGGCCGCCTGCCGCGGCGACTTCGAGCGCGCGTTTAGCTTGCTCCTGCCCTTTGACCTCGCTGAAATCGACGTCGTAATGCGCGGCGCTGGCGAAGAGTTCGTCCAGATTGGCGATGGCAGGTTCGAGCTTGCCGGCGCCATCGAAGAATTCGATCGCCTCGCGGATATTGCCGACCCCGTAAATTGGAGTGCCGTCGCCGACCACGGCCGCTTCGCGGGCGTTTTCGGCGGGGAGCACGGCGCCGTCGAACTTTTGCGTACGCGCCAAAAGAGCGGACGGCAGCGCACCCTTGATTCCCTTGACTCTGCCGTCAAGCGCAAGCTCGCCCAGCACCAGATAGCGGCGCATCCGTTCTCGATCGCGAATCTGTCCGTTCGCGCCGAGCAGTGCGATCGCCAGCGGAAGATCAAACGCCGAGCCTTCCTTGCGCGTGTCCGCGGGCGCGAGGTTGATCGTGATTTTGCGGCCGGGAAAATCGTAGCCGGAGTTGCGCAGGGCCGACTTGATGCGATCGAGGGCCTCAAGCACCGATTTCTCGGGCAATCCGACCATCTTGAGGGCAGGCAGGCCGCCGGAGATGTCGATCTCGACTTCGACCGGGTAGGCGTCAACGCCGGCAAGAGCGCTCGAGATTACGCTGGCAAGCAACCGAACCCCCCCTTGGAGACGTGGATAACTTCGGCAGGCAACTCTAGCGCATAAGAGGACGCCGCGCGAAGCGCTGCGGTTGTTGGTTGGTGCTCAGATCGCTGGCGCTATCGCCACACCGCACCAGCGGCTATCAGCTCGTCGCGTTCGATACGGCTTAAGCCCAGGATTTCGCCGAGAACGTAGTCGTTGTTTTCGCCAACTTCGGGGCCGGGGGTGCGGACGGCGCCCGAGCCGCTCGAGATGCGGAACGGGATACCCGTCACGCGAGTTTCCGCGCCCGCCGTGCCCGCGACCGAGGCCCAGAAGCCGCGTTCGTGCAGTTGCGGATCGCGCGCGCAGAGATCTATTCCGTTCGCGACCACTCCTGCGGCGATACGCGCGGCCTGCAACGCCGCCATCGCGTCTTCCGGTGAACGTTCGGCGGTCCATCGCGAGACATGAGCATCAAGCTCGGCGCGATTTCTAACCCTGAGAAAGAGGGTCTGAAATTTGGGATCGGTCGTCCAGGCGGGTGCGCCGAGCGCGGCGCGAAAGCGTTCCCATTCAGCTTGCGTATGGACTGAAATGGCGACCCAGCGGTCGTCGGCGTCCTCGCCGGGGTCGCGCTCGGCGCCGTCGCGTGGGCGGCATTTGTAAACCCCGTGCGGCGCGGCGGGAGTTTCCTGGCAATCGTAGCCGAAGGGTTGCTGCTTGCGTCCGTTGACGGAGATGTCCAGCAGCGCGGGGCCGATCACGGCGGTGACCGCCTCGAACTGGGAAAGATCGACGAATTGGCCGTGGCCGGTGCGCTTGCGGCTCCATAGAGCGGCCAGGGCGGCGAGCGCGCCCGTGTATCCACCGCACATGTCGGCGTACGAGTAGCCATAGCCGGCCGGCTCGCCGCCGGGCTCCGCCATCAGGAGCGTGTACCCGGTGAGCGCCTGGAGCGTGGGACCATAACTTACGTAACTCGAGCGCGGACCGGTATGGCCGAGTCCGGACATGCTTACGCAGATAATACCGGGATTGATTTTGCGCAGGCTCTCGTAATCCATACCCCATCCGCGCATCACGCGGGCCGAGAAGTTATCGATCACGAGATCGGATTTTGCGGCGAGCTTGCGGGCGAGCTGGACTCCGCGCGGATTGCCCATGTTGATCGCGGCGGAAAGTTTGTCGCGATGAAGATCGCACTGGAGACCGAGCTTGCGATTACCGAGCGGGGGCGGATTCTTGCGCTCGATCTTGACCACCTGCGCGCCGTGATCGGCCAAGATTCGAGTGGCAACCGGCCCGGCGACGACCCAGGTGAAATCGAGTACGCGAATCCCCTCGAGCGGCAATCGCGGCATCGTCAGATCACTCCTTCGGCGGCGAGCGCTGCGAGCTCATCGGGCGCAAGACCGAGTTCATCGCGGAGAATCTCGCCCGAATGCTCTCCGACCAGCGGCGGGCGGCGATAGACGCGCCACGGCGTGCCGTTCATCACGAACGGAGCGCCCGGATAGCGAAAGCTTCTGCCGAGCTCCGGATGCGCGACTTCGACGAAAAAGCCGCGGGCGAAAAGCTGTTCGTCGTCGAACAGCGCCTCGGGCTCGCGCACCGTCGCATAGGGCTGGCGCAGAAGCTGCGCGCGCTCGAGCAATTCATCGCGCGAGTAATCTTTCACCCATTCATCGAGCACGTCGAACAGATGTTCCGCCATCAGGTAGCGATGCATCACCTGGTCGTAGGCAGGATCGTCGAGGTCTTGAGCTTTGCCGTCGGACTTGACCCATTCTATTAGCGAGGTCCAATCGCCGAGAGTACAGTGCATGATATAGCCGTCACGGCATCGCCCGACCCGAAAGAACCGGCTCCAGTGCAGCGTGCCGCGTCGCGGCTCGGCGATTTTGTTTTCGAAGTAGCTACCGGCCACGTGTTCGACCGCCGAGGCCGTGGCCTCCTGCATCGAGAGATCGATCCATGCGCCTTCGCCCGAATGGTCGCGCGCGAACAGCGCGCACATCGCTGCGATCGCACCGTAATTCGCGCTGGAATGGTAGGCTTGCAGACCGAGCGGCCGCACGGGAGGCCGTCCGGGAAAACCATTGACGTAGAGCATCCCGGAAAGTGCGCTCAGTATGGTGTCGTCGGCCTTGAAATCACGGTACGGGCCGGTTTGCCCGAACGGCGCGATCGATAGGAGAATCAGCGCGGGATTTTCTCGATGCAGATCCTCCCATCCGAGTCCGAGCCGCGCCATCGTGCCCGGCGCGAAACTCTCAATCACGATATCGGCGGAGCGCGCGAGGCGGCGCAGCACCGCGGCACCTTCGGGACGATGAACGTCCAGCGAGAGCGAGCGCTTGTTTAAGTTATAGAACCAGAAGAACAGGCTGCGGTCGGGATGCGGCATATCGCCGGCGAATGGACCGATCCGGCGCGCGGCGTCGCCGCCGGGCGATTCGAGCTTGATCACGTCGGCGCCGAGGTCG
>JAJZAG010000362.1 GCA_021799555.1 Deltaproteobacteria bacterium
ACCGGTCTACGGTCCCATCCGGAGGTGATCTCTGCGGGGAGATCTTTGATGTGGAGAATCACGTTGGCAAACTTGATTCCATTGAAGTCGGCAAGCGGCTTGCTGCGGCGCGGCGATTGGCCGACTTAGAAGGCCCGATAGCCGAGCGGCCGCAACATCGCCCACAGCCGTTCCGGGGTCCATCCGAGCCGCCCCAGCGCAGCGCGGTTTACTTCCATAAGGAAAACCGGTTTGAAGCGCTCGAGCGATTCGCGCGCGCCTTCCAGCATAAACGGTTCGGCGCCCTCGATGTCGATTTTGATCAAATCGACGCGGGCGATCGCGTGGGCGCGAACGTAATCGTCAAACCGCACTGCGCGCACTTTGACCGCGAGAGGGTTGGCCGCCGCGAAGCCGGCGCTAAAGCGTCCGGATCGCTCCCGGTGACCAGGCTCGCTGCCCAGGCTCAAGTCAGTGGCCTCGTTCCACAAGGCGCTCTGGTTGAGGATTACGTTGCCAAATCCGTTGAGCCGCACGTTCTCTTCAAGAGTCTTGAACGTCGCGGGAATCGGCTCGAAACTGTGAATCGCGCCGCCTGCCCCGACTGCACGCGCAGCCAGTATGGTGTACTGTCCGCAATTCGCGCCGATATCGAACACAGTCATCCCGGGCGCGATCATTTTCACGAACAGGTAGGATTCGATTGGTTCGAACAGACCGGCAAAGTAAATCTGGCGCTGAACAAAGTCCGAGAAGTCGCAGCGCATCATCGATCCATCCGGGAGCCGCGTCTCGAGCGGCGCGCAAGCAAGCCGCGGCGCAAGACGTTCGGCGGTTCGCATTCGGGCGTAACTCTTCCATCCGGTCCGCGCCCACAACCGCAGTGCTCGGCGTGCGAGCAGTCGAATCGGGGCGGGCCACACGTTTTTATCGGAAGTCATGTCGGTAAACTGTGTCCTTCATACCGCAAACGCATTCGGTTACACATGCGATCTGCAAATTCCTGCGAGCCTCTCGAGCAGTCTCGTACGCACGATTAGGTGATGAAGGAACCATTGTCTAACGCTGAGCAATCGATCGTCGGGGAATCTTCGATTCATACCGAGGAGCCGCGCCGCAGCATTCACTTGGGGATGTTTGGCAAGACACCGCCGTTCACGCGCCGGCAGTGGCGGGTGTTTTTGATTGCGTGCACGGCGGGATTCTTCGACAACTACGATCGCGCGCTATTAAGTCTCGCCCTCGAGCAGATTCAGAAAGGACTTCGGATCGCCGAGTCGGAACTTGGTGCGATGCTCTCGTTTATCAGGTTCGGTTATATCCTGACATTTTTTCTTACTTCGCTGGCCGACGTGTTCGGACGCCGCCGCCTGCTCCTCTACACGATTTTCGGCTACACGATTCTGACCGGGCTGAGCGCGCTTTCCCCCGACGAACGCACTTTTGTGACCCTGCAAATTTTTGCGCGCGCTTTCGCCGGGGCTGAGGGAATCGTTGCGCTGGTAATATTGGTCGAGGAGGTCGACGCGGGTGTGCGCGGATGGACGGTTGGTCTGCTCGGCGCGCTGACGTCCGTCGGCTACGGTCTTGCCGCGGGAGTGTTCGCTCTGGTCAACGTGATTCCGTACGGATGGCGCGGGCTCTATGCGCTTGCGCTGATCCCGCTCGTGATCATCATTCCGCTGCGACGCGCGCTGCCGGAAAGCCATCGCTTCGAAGATGAAGCGCGCAGCGCCGGTCACGGATCGAATCCGCTGAAACCAGTGATCGCGCTGTTCCGCGAGTATCCGGGGCGGCTCGCGATGCTGATGTCGGTCGCGTTTCTTGGAAATATGGGCGGCAACGCGGCCGGAATGTTCTTCCCAAAGTATTTGCAGGAGGCGCACGGATACTCGCCCGCCAATGTTTCGGTGCTGTACATTATGGGCGGCGGGATCGGGATCCTGGGCAATATTATCGTCGGCAGGATGAGCGATCGAATTGGGCGGCGCGCGATGGGCTCGATCTGTTTTTTGGCCGCTCCCTTGCTGACGATCTGGATTTATCACTCTTCGAGCGCCGCGATAATTCCGGCATGGATTCTAGAGCTGTTCTTCGACACCGCCTCGGGCACGATTGTCTCAGCATACAGCGCCGAGCTGTTTCCGACCTCGCATCGCTCGACGGCGGGCAGCGCGCTCGGCGTGGCGGGAACTACCGGCGGCGCGATCGGACTGCTCCTCGAGGGGGTGCTGTTTTCCTACTGCCATTCGCACTGGAGCGCGATAAGTTACCTGACGGTCTTCTGGATGATGGCGCCGTTTATCATGTATTTTGGCTATCCGGAAACCGCCGGCCAGGAGCTCGAGGATATTTCTCCCGAGAAAGGCGCGGCGGCTGACGTGCAATAGGAGTATCCGAGCTTCGATGCGTTCGCTGAAATCAGTCTCGCTACTGCGAACCTGCGCCGCGCTACTCGCGCTCATCCTCGTCGCCTCATCGCGCGGGCCGTCGGTGCAAATTGTCGGAAGCAACGGGGAGCAACTGGCGCAGGTGCACGTTGAGATTGCCGATACGGTAAAGAAGCGCGAGACCGGTTTGATGCATCGCAGTCATCTGGCCCAGAACGCGGGAATGATCTTCATATTTCCCGCGCCCGACAGATTGCAATTCTGGATGAAAAACACCGAGATCCCGCTAGACATGATTTTCGCGGATTCATCCGGCTGGATTGTGGGAATCGTGGCGAACGCCGCCCCCTATACCTTGACGCCGCGCGGGGTCGACACGGATGCGAGCTACGTGCTCGAGGTAAACGGCGGCTTCGCCGCGCGCCATCACGTACAGGCCGGCGACAGACTAATCTTCACCGGCTTCACTCCTAGCACCAGCGAGTGACGCCGCCGGCGCGCTTTCTACGGAGCGGGATGCTTTTACCGGCAAGGGACTTGGGGTATCTATTCTGTCTGCCGATGGAGTGCGTTGCGCGGTCCAGCGCGGCTGCCATACCATCTATAGATCATCCTAAGCTAAGATCGGATTCGGTGCATGGGGCTTAAAGAAAACATCGAGCGAATGAATGAACTCTCGCGGCAGGCCGAGGGCGGCGGCGGCGAGGAACGGCTCAAGAAACAGCGCCAGAACGGGCGGATGACCGCGCGCGAGCGGGTCGAGTTTCTGCTCGACCGCGGCTCGTTCGTCGAACTCGACAAATTCAAGACCCATCGCATCACCGACTTCGACATGGCCGATAAGAAGATCGCCGGCGACGGCGTCGTGACCGGTTATGGCACGGTCGACGGACGACAGGTCTGCGTGTTCTCGCACGATTTCACGGTGTTTGGTGGAAGCCTGTCGGGCGCGTTCGCGGAGAAAGTCTGCAAGGTGATGGACCTCGCGACCAAGACCGGATGCCCGGTTATCGGCATCAACGACGGCAGCGGCGCACGAATTCAGGAAGGGGTGGTCTCGCTGGCCGGCTACGCGGATATCTTCCTGCGCAATGTGATGTCGTCGGGCGTGGTGCCGCAGCTCTCGGCGATCATGGGACCGTGCGCCGGCGGTGCGGTGTACTCGCCCGCGATGACGGATTTTATCGTGATGGTGCGCGA
>JAJZAG010000363.1 GCA_021799555.1 Deltaproteobacteria bacterium
TCCTCGACCGTCATCCACACCACCGGCACGTCGTAGCAGCCGATCAGTTCGAAAAGCAACCGGCGCGCGAGCCCCAGAATGGCCGCGGCTTGCGCCTCGGAAAGCTGATCGAAGCGTAGCAATTGCGTTAAGGGCGCGTCGCGTACGCAGTTTGTCACTTCCAATTTGCTCCGGCCAAAACCGCCGACCACCTCTTGCGGAACGCTTACGGGAAAATCCTTGTCGGTCATCAGGAACTAACCCTCGTTGGTTTCAATTCAAGCGCCACGTGCGCTCCCGACAAATCATACGGTGGCGGACGGTGCCGGAGCCATCGGTGGGCCGAATTTGTGGGGCCTCGGTGAGTTTGCCCCACGTGGGGCAAACTGTACCGAAACGGCCACTTTGGGACACATTTCGGGCCGAAAAACCTAAGGTTTTCTGGGCTTTCTTGGGGGTTCAAATCCCTTCTGCTCCACCATCCAGTCTCCCAATTCCAGGACATGGCGGAGAATCGCGCGAAATCCGCGCGTGTGCGCGCGGTTTCGCATCGCGGTGGGACGCGGAGAACGCGAGGTCGGGCGCTAATCGCCGGAAATTGCCGATTTCTCTCCGGGCGCGATTTGCCTAGGTCCGTCCGGATCGCGCCAATTGGTCAGTGCGCGCCGCCGCCGAGATCGCACGCCCGATTCGCCTGACAATCGCCGCGGTATTCATGTGATCACCTTCCCACGCCGCCGCAACAGAGCGATGTGTGTTCCCACTGGCGGCGCTCCCCAAAACCGCCGCCCAAGAAGGAGATCCCAAATGAACACCGAATCGAAACCAGCAGTCATGGAAACTAAGAAAGTTGCTACGACCAACGCAGGCAGGAAACCACGCCAGCGTACGCAGCGAGCCGGGGCTAAGGGCGAGAAGCTCGTCTGCCGCTACTGCGGCAGCGATGATCTCGCGCCGTCGTTCATCAAGCGACGCGATGCGCGCTGCCGCGCCTGCTTCAAGAAGCGCTACGGTTCCACCGTGCGAAGCAAGCAGGCCGCGCTCGCTCGGAAGGCGAAGGCCGCGAAGTAGGGTTGTGGCAGGAAACCGATCGAATCGGGGCCGGGCTCCTCAAGGGGGGTCCGGCCTCACTCGTACGGTATTTCGTCGGGAGTAATCAGGGCTGTTAGAATCTATCCAGGTTTCGCGCGGGGAGTCAGAGCGAAGGGATGATCAACCCCGACCAAGTCGTCAAAAGCCTGTTGAACACGGTCGAGCAGCAGGCCGAGGCAAATTTCCGAAGATTCGTGATTGGGCGAGGGATCACGAAGTGGATCATTGCCTCCGATCTTGTGGTCGGTGATTCGAGCCGTCCTAATGACGCATTTGCCTTTACAGTTTTTCCTTATGATGCGCCTTTTGACCAGATGCAGCGTGAGATCCGGACAGCCGGCGGCTCGAAAGATTTGAAGAAAATAAAGAGCGTCGGTCACCCGATGCTGAACTACCTTCGGGAAGCCCGGCGGTTCACCTTCGGCTTCATCGTGAATAAGGATCGGGAGTGGGTGCCGAACGTTGAGACCGCGCGCAAGAAGATCGACTTCACCATCGCGCTGATGCGCAAATGGCGGGACGCCGACCAGCAGCGTGACATTATTGGGCGCTTCGTCGCACTGCGGCAGAAGGCGCGCGCCAATGCGTTCAATACGAAACTGTTCGGCGATATCGTTCTCACATCAACGCTGGCGGGGTTCGTCGCGATGCTACTCGTGAAACACGGATCGCCCGAAATCATTGGCTGGTTTCCGGACAGAGACAAAATTACGTCAGCATATGACAAGATTGCTCATGATCTGTTCTCGGTGGACGCCTCGGCCTTTTGCCAGCAAATTGGAATCGACCGAGCGGCGGTCAAGCTGGCGATTGGTGTTCCAGGTAACCCCGAGGGCTCCGCGAACGGAAACTGGTATGACGACCTTTTGCGCGTGCCCGACTACGTTGCAGGAACGTTGGCTGCGTGGAACATAGAGAAGAACCTAGTTCCCGCCGCGCATCCCAAGTTTCGGGAAATCTTGCGTGGCGCAGTAGCAGACAACTCTAATTTGCTGGTGCTGCGCCTGAGGTTGGCCGCAGATACCGCGCAAGCGTCGCGCGTTCAAGTCTCGCTCACGTCGTCGGGTTCGACCATTCGCTAGTCGTCAGCGGCCCGAACAGCACGGGCTGGAGGGTTTCAGGCGCCGTCGAACCCTTGGTACAGGCAACAGCACCTTTCTTAAGAGAACGCCGCGCCCACGATGAGCGTGGGCTCAGCGATTCGACGATACCCTGCCTTGCCTTGCCGCGATGCTATTCCGAACTGCCGTGAGATCAACACCCCTCCGGAATTATCTGTCTCGCCGCGTCCGGAGAACGCGAATCGGTGTCGTCGATCACCGACGATCCGTTGTGCAGCGTCGCGGCGCACTTATAAGGCGGGCCATGAGGTGCGCCCTCCTTAAGCGCAAGAGCGATATTGGATCAATGTTAGCGCTTCGTCTATCGCTGACCTTCAAAACCATGGTGCCGGGAGGCGAGCGGACAAGTTGGTTCCGACGCAATTGCGCCCCAGTGCGCCAGTCGTTCGAGGCGCGGATTAGTAGATGCCAAGCGATTGCTCCTGCGCACTCCAGAGCAGAGGAAGATCGATCCGTCGAATGAGATCTGTCACGGTGAGCTCCGCTGGCTGCCTGCCGTCGGCAATTGCTTCGACTATCCTTGGTGACAGAAACCCCAGCCGCAGCAGTCGTCGAACCGAGCGGCGGTCGATCCGTTCCCGCTCCGCCAATTCGCCCACCGACTCAACCCGCCCCGAGATCAGCTCTTGCGACCACCTGCGGGCGCGAGCGACGGCCCTAAGGAGCGGAAGATCGACGCGGCTTGGGGTGGAATCTCCTTCAAGGACCATTCGCATTTCGACGCCACGCCGCTTCAGCCGCATCGGAAAGAACTTCGCGAGCGTCACGCAGTTCGATGAAGCGCTGTCACCGTTGCCGTCTGGAGCGACCGGCAACCTGAGCGAGATGCGAAATCCTTCCCGGCCGATATCAACCCGCTCGGCCAACTGTGACAGCGCTGAGTCGGCTTCCGTCCCGGACCGCAGCCGTTCCAGCCAGGTGCGCGCCAACTTCAGCGCCGCCGGAAGCCGCTCCGCACCCGCGCGGGACTCCTCAAGCGAAACGGCCAGCGAGGCGGAATCGCCGAGCAGCGATTGCGCGGCAGCCAGGACCGATCGTTCGAGCTCGGATGCAGAGAGCCGCCAGGTCTGCTCGCCCTCCGCCGTCTCGCCCCTGACCAGCTTCCTGGAGACGTAATAGCGGTAGCGATGCCGGCCCTTGGCCGCCCCCTGCACGTACAGAGGCTCACCCGTTTCATCAAACAACTTGCCCGCGAGGGGGCTCTGCCGGGCCTCGGTCTTCCGCCCCTCGCCCGAGCGCGCTGCCTGGCTGCGCAGCCGCTCCTGGACCCGCTCCCACAGCTCGCGGCTTATCAGCGCCTGGTGCTGTCCGGGATGGCGATCGCGCTTGTGGCGGATCTCGCCCATGTAGATCGGGTTGGAAAG
>JAJZAG010000364.1 GCA_021799555.1 Deltaproteobacteria bacterium
GGCGTCTTGGTCAAATCTGCCGAAGCGCTGGAGCGGATGGAGCGGGTCGATACCCTGGTCATCGACAAGACCGGCACGCTGACCGAGGGTGGACCAAGGCTGGTCGGGATCGTGCCGGCGACCGGTTTCTCGCGGGCGGAAATTCTTCGCTTTGCTGCGAGCCTCGAGCGGGCGAGCGAGCATCCGCTGGCGGCGGCGATCGTGGCGGCCGCGGCGGCGGAAGGCATGACATGCGATGCGCCGGCCGATTTCGTCGCGATTGCCGGAAAGGGCGTGCGCGGCCATATCGGTGCTCGCCATCTCGCCCTCGGCAATGCCGCGCTCATCGCCGAGGATGGCGCCGTCCCGGATGCGCTGACGCCTGCGGCCGAGGCCGCGCGTCGTGATGGCGCGAGTGCCGTGTTTCTCGCCGTCGACGGCACGCTCGCCGGGCTGCTCGCGATCGCCGATCCGATCAAGGACAATGCCGCGGCGACGCTGGCGGCGCTCCGCGCCGAAGGGGTGCGTATCGTCATGCTGACCGGCGATCACCGCGCGACGGCCGAGGCGGTGGCGCGGGCGCTCGGGATCACCGAGATCGAGGCCGAAACACCGCCCGAGCGCAAACGTGAGGTCGTCCGGCGCCTTCGCGCCGAGGGCCGTATCGTCGCCATGGCGGGGGACGGCATCAACGATGCGCCGGCTTTGGCCGAGGCCGATATCGGCATCGCCATGGGCAGCGGCACCGAGGTCGCGCTCAGAAGCGCCGGCATCACCCTGGTCAAGGGTGATCTCAACGGCATTTTGCGGGCGCGCAGGCTCAGCCGGGCGGTGATGCGCAATATCCGCGAGAATCTGTTTTTCGCGTTCGTCTATAATGCCGTCGGCGTGCCTGTGGCGGCGGGCTTTCTCTATCCGTGGTTCGGCGTTCTCTTGAGCCCGGTGATCGCGGCGTTTGCCATGTCGCTGAGTTCGGCCTCGGTGGTGATGAACGCGCTCCGCCTGCGGCGGGCCAAGCTCAATTGAGCGCGGTCAGCACGCTTGACCGCGACCGATCGCGGAGAAACAATCCACGCGGCCAAGAGCGGGAACCATTGCGCCGGCATGTTTCGTCCGGACGGCAATCAGCGTTCGCGTATCGGAGGACACCGCGTGACAGACGAAACCGCCGATAGCAACCAAGCTGACCCAAAATCATCCCCCGATCGGCCAACGCTGTTCTTCAAGACGATCACGTTTTCGGATCGCACGACACTCGCCCTTGATGAGGGCGACATCGTCGTTTTCGTCGGTCCCAACAATGCGGGCAAAAGCGCCGCGTTGCGAGAACTCGACAACTGGCTGCGCACGGAAACAGGTGGTCAAGTCATCTCATCCGTCGCGATACAGCGGTCTGGTAGCGCCGAGGAGTTGCAGGCCTATCTCGATCAGAATGCGCACAAATCCGGGAGCTCTTCCGATCGGCGATATGGTGGCGTTGGCTACAATATCAGTCAGCAACAAATCAGAAATCATCAGCACCCGCATTTTTGGCGGCAAGTAGCCTCATTCTTCGCGATGCGCATCTCAACGGAGAATCGCTTAGCGGCTTCTAATGCGGCACAAGGCATCGCTCTTCACCAGGCACCGCCCACCCACCCCATTCATTTGTTGCTGATGGACGAGACGCTTGCGGCAGAGGTGAGCGAGAAATTTCGGCATGCGTTCGGGGAGGCTTTGACGCCGTTCCGTGCAGGCGGAAACTCTTTACCCCTTTATGTCGGAAAGAAGCCGGAACTCAAACCAGGCGAGGATGAACTTTCGCGTGGATTCGTGGAAGAGCTACAGCGTACCAACGTCAAACTCGACGAGCAAGGAGATGGCATGCGCAGCTTTGCTGCGGTCATTCTTCAGGTTCTCGTCGCGAAAACGCAGTCGATCCTGTTGCTGGACGAACCGGAGGCATTCCTGCATCCGCCGCAGGCAAGGCTCCTCGGCAAATATCTCGCGGAAAGACGCGATGAGAAGTCGCAACTCTTCATCGCGACACATAGCATCGACATTCTCGATGGGCTCATGGAAGGGGGCTCCGACAAGCTCCGCATCGTCCGGCTGAGACGCGACGGCAAAGTGAACCACGTCACGGAGCTTGCTAAGGACAAAGTGCAGGCCGTGGCGAAAGACACTTTGGCCCGGTTTTCCCGCGTTTTCGAGGGTATTTTTTTCCAGCATGTCATTGTCTGCGAATCTGACGCTGATTGCATGTTCTATCAGTCGCTTCTATCTCTTCCCGCTATTTCGGGAGACCGCAGACCGGATGTCCTGTTCATCCATGCAGCAGGGAAACACCGCATGGGAAAATTGGCTGAAACCTTGCGTGCTTTGGATGTTCCCGTGTCGGTGATCGCTGACATTGATGTCTTGAGCGAAGAAAATACAATCAAATCATTGGTCGAGAAACTTGGCGGTGATTGGCGGACGATTTCTCCGCAATGGAAAGCCGTTTCAGATTCCGTCATACGTCAAAATCCGCCTTTGAGCGCAGACAAAGTAAGGAAGAGGATAGAAGCAGAAATTGCTAATGTCGCCGGAGCGGAAAAATTTCCTCCTGAAAAAGAACAGGCTATAAAGAAAATATTCAAAGAAGCATCGCCATGGGGTAGACTGAAGCAGAGTGGGCGAACGGCGCTGCCGAGCGGAGAGGTAACGAGGAATTTCAATCAATTACTTAAAAATTGCGCGGTCATTGGCCTTTGGATCGTGCCGGTTGGCGAGTTGGAGGGATTTTGCCGCAGCGTCGGATCACATGGCCCCGGATTCGTCGAAAAAATTCTCGAGGAAAAGAGCCTCGAAACCGACGAGGAGTTGGAGGATGCGCGGGAATTTGTCCGCAAGCTGTGGTCGCAGGTCCAGAAAAGCCCGGCTTTCGTAACAAATCGCGGATCTTCGCCGAGATCATGACTTTGACGGCGCTCCCAGGGGGATTGCTCTGTCGAAGTGTCGCGCCTTCCCTCATCCTCCGACCCGATCGCTTGCCGCGCGCCCGACGAAAGGTTAGAAAACCGGTGCTTTGCCGACTGGGCGAAAGTGGTGGTTCAACAACGCGGGTGTAGCTCAATGGTAGAGCCCCAGCCTTCCAAGCTGGTTATGGGGGTTCGATTCCCCTCACCCGCTCCAGGCCAAGCCTTCCGCGCCCGGTTTGACGTCTTCGCGTTGGCACCGGTCGTGTTTCTGCTGCTTTGGTCTTCCGGTTTCATCTGCATCAAGATTGGCCTCGCTTATACCGGGCCGATGGTGTTTCTCGCGCTCCGTTATGCTTTGGTGCTCGGGCTTCTCGCCCCGGCGATCATCTGGCTGCGGCCGCGGCGGCCGCGTGGGCGCGAGTGGCGCGATTTGGTCGTGGTTGGGGTTCTTATTCAGTTCGGCTATTTCGCGGGCTGCTATCTCTCTGAGGAGTATGGATTATCGGCGGGCGGTCTGGCGCTGATCACCTCATTGCAGCCGATTCTCGTCGCGCTTTTGGCGCCGCGTGTCACT
>JAJZAG010000365.1 GCA_021799555.1 Deltaproteobacteria bacterium
TCGCCGAGGAGCGTCTGAACGCGATGCCGTTTACGCGCTTGTGCCGCGATTGCCAGCAGGACATGGAGCGCGAGGCGAAGTCCCAGCGCCGCATCGACGACGAACGCAACAGCTACCGCAAGCTCGGCTCGACCGACGCCGACGAAGAAAATATGTAATTGATGGCGCCGCGCCCCGAGCGGCTCACGGAATAACGCGCGCGTTCTTCAGGCGGCCGATTTCTTCCCAGTCGAGGCCTAGTTCGAGCAGGATTTCTTCTGAATGCTGCCCCAGCTCGGGCGCCATCGCGGACGGCGCCCACGGGGTGCCTGCGAAGTCGCACGGCGTCGCGACCATCTCGGCTTCGCCGTCGGCGGTTGGCACCTTGACGAAGAGACCTGCGGCGCGCGCCTGCGGATCTTCGAGCAGATCGTCGGTGGTCTGAACGGGAGCCCACCATACGTTCTCGCGATCGAAGATCGGCGCCCATTCGGCGAGCGTCTTCTGAGTGAAGATCGAGTCGAGCAGATCGACCAGCGCCGCGGCGTTCTCTCGCCGCGCCATCATCGTGTTGAACCTTGAGTCCTGCGCGAGATCGGGCCGCGCGATCGCGCGCAGTACGTCGGGCCACATCCGATCGCCCTGCAGTCCCAGCAGCCAGAACCATTTGCCGTTCGCGTCGTGATACGACGTGATGAGCGGATTGGGACTCGTATGCCGCGTGCCCGCGACGGTCGGCACTCCGAGCCGCAGACGGATATTTACGTCCCATCCGATGAAATATCCGCCGACCCTGATTAGCGAGGTCTCGACTTTCTGGCCGCGGCCGGTCTTTTCGCGTGCGACCAGAGCGGCGCAGATCGCGCTGGTCGCCGTGATCGCCGTGGTATGGTCGCCCATCGCGCCGCGCTGCGTGGCCGGCTCCTGGCCTGCGGGAGTCAAGGTCGAGACGACGCCCGCACGCGACCAGAACGCGCCGACGTCGTAGGCCGCGCGATTAACTTCAGTGCCGCGCGTTCCGTAGCCGGTGACGTGGCAATAAACGAGCCGCGGATTGAGTTCGCGCAAATCTTCGTAGCGCATCGCGAACTGCTCGAGCGCCTTTTGGCGCAGATTGGTCAGGAACACGTCGGCCCGCTTGATAAGATCGCGCGCGATTCGCCGGCCCTCCTCGCTGTCGAGATTGAGCGCGATGCTGCGCTTGCCGCGATTATCAAGCTCGAAGGGCGGATTAACCGGCACTTCCATTCCGGCGCTCCTGAGGAACAGTCCGCGAAACGGATCGCCGTCGGGCGGCTCGATCTTGATCACATCGGCGCCCCAATCGGCCATGATTCCACCGGCCGCCGGAGCGGCGACCCAAAAACCCAGTTCGACGACGCGAATTCCCTCGAGCGGTCCCGGCATCATGCACCTGTTGCGCGCTGTGCGATATCTTCCGATTGGCGCGCCCTGTCGCCAATTGATAGCAAAAGCATCGCAGAGCACATAACTGGTCAAGCTCGTTATCGGACGGGATTGTGTGGAAATCGCGGCGCACGTAGCATCATGGAATTAGCTCGCGCGCCTCGAAATTTTCTCGCGCGCGACGGGGATGCTGACCGCCGGGGACGGTCGCCAAATCTTAGCGATGAGAATTTTTACGGACTCCGCGCCGCGCGGCGCAATCGATCCGGCGCACGAGGTGCGCGGCGAGGCTGCGCGCGTGCGCGACAATCTGGGCGGCGCGGGCGCCGTTATCGCGATTGCGAGCGCCAAGGGAGGCGTCGGCAAAAGCGTTATCGCAGTGAATATCGCGGCAGCGATCGCGATGCGTGGCCGGAAGGTTGCGATCGTCGACGCCGATCTGAACGCGCCCAGCGTCACCCGGATGCTCGGGATGAAGCCGCCGCGCGGGTTGCCGATGGTCGAAGGAATCGAACCGCTTGCGGGACCGCACGGTATCCGGGTTGTTTCGAGTGAGATGATCGCGGGCGGCGAGCCGCCGCCGATTTCGTTTCTGGATGACGCCGGAGCGGAGACGGCGGTTGGCGATTCGGCTCAAGAGGCGGGCTATCGAGAGTCGATCGTGCGGATGCTATCGCTGACCCGGTTTGGCGCGCTCGATGTGGTGATTATCGATCTGGCGCCTGGGATGGATCGTTTGCATCAACTTGCTCAAATTGCGCCGCTCGGCGGCGTGATCCTGGTCAGCCATTCGTCCGAGCAGGCGGTCGCGGCGACGCGAACCCTGATTCGGCTGGCGGCAAAGATTGGCGCTCCGGTTGCGGGATTGATCGAAAATATGTCCGGCTTCAATTGCGATGGATGCCGCTCGGTGCGTCCGTTGATGCCGGAGGGAAATCTGGCCGGCCTCGCCACCGAGTTCGGATTACCGGTCCTCACCCGTCTGCCGTTCGATTCGCGGCTTGCTGAAGCTTCGGATCGCGGCGTCCTGTTTGTGCATCAATATGAAGAGACCCCGCTCGGAAAGTCTCTCGTAAAGCTTGCGCAGGATATCGAGCGGAAAGCCGCACTGACCCGCGGCGCAACGTATTCGGCCGCATGACCCAGCCCGCGAATTGACGTAGATCCTCGGCGTCACGCCGGGGGCGATTCGTCGTCTTCGTCGTCGGCGTCGCGCGCGTCCACGACTCGCGAGTGTTCGAACATCCCGGCGGCTTCGCGACCGTTCGCCTGGAACTTCGCAAATCCGAGCGTGGTGAAGATACGTCTGTGGTCAGGACCGGGCCGCGACAGCGGAACGAAGGCCGCGACCGCTCCCGCGAGCGAGACTTCCGTGTGCGGTACGCGAACGCGCGCGAAGATTCTCGAAGGCGGCGCATCGGGCGACGGAGTTTCGATTTCGAGCGCGTCGAGCGTTCCATCCGTCCATCCGGATTCGATTAAACCGGCGGCCTTGCGATGCGCCGCGCCGACGTCATCGATTGTTTCGCGCAGTTCGAGCGCCGACGGCGTGCGGCCGTCATCGAAGCACGCCCAAAGCATCCGCCGAGCGCGGAATTTCTGCGGTCCCAGGCCGGTAAATGACAGGCCGGCGCGGCCGACCGCGCGCAGATCGATTGCTTCGCCTTCTATCTCGACGGTTCCCGTGAGCACTGAAAACGCCGGTATTGAAGCCGCCGGAGTTGGCGCTTCGCTGCGGCCAAAAATCGCGGCCGGATCGAATCCACTTTCGGGAACACGCATGAGGAGCTCCAGGCGCGCTTCCGGATCCAGACGACCCGAGGCGAGCGCGCGCTCGATACTCAAGTAAGCCGAGCCGTCGGGGACGATGACGAGCGGCCCGGAAAAGCTGAGCCGCAGCTCGCGCGCCTCGATTCCGAGCGCGAGCGGGCCAAGCGCGAGACCGTCGCCGGACAGCTTGACACGTCCCTCGCAGGTGCAGAGCGCGACGCGCCGCCCGCGCGACAGGATCATGATGCGCGCGCCGAAGCCGCCCCCGAGGTCGAAGCTCGCCATGGCGCCGATTTCATTTCGCGGGTCGA
>JAJZAG010000366.1 GCA_021799555.1 Deltaproteobacteria bacterium
GGCGCTCGGGATCCTGGCATGCGTGCGCAAGGAGCGCGTGCTGCTGATCCGCGCGAACGTGCGGTTGCATCTGGACCGCATTGCGGAGCTCGGCGACTTTGGCGAAATCGAGGCGGTGATCGCCGCCGGTGAAGAGCCCGAGCGCAGCCGCGCCGCGGTGGACGAATTGCTGGCGGCGCTCGGGGTGCCGCGCGGCGCACTAATCGGCGGGTCGTACTTCGAGCTGATCGCGTCGCGCGTTCAGGCGGCGCCGCCGCGGTAATCGTGGCAGGGCATCCAGGCGGCTCAAATCTTCGCAGTGAAAATTGCTTCGGTGCCGGTGCCGTCGAGGTAGGAATCGACGAACGCGCGGTCGGCGGCGCGTAGCGCGGCGCGTCCCTCGCGCAGCCACCTGACACACTTGGCTTGATACGGGAACGGCTGCTGGAGCCATTGGCGTCCGTCGATCTCGCAGTCGACCCGATCGGCGCGCGACGCGATCGCATGCGCGTTCGCAATCAGGAAGGGCGCATAGACTCGTCCGAACTCGACGAAGAATGCGCGCAAGGTCGGCGCGATCGAATCGCGCGCAGGCCAATCGCCGGGCTCGAGGCCCGATAAATCGTCCATGTGCGAAACCCATGAAACGACGCGCGGCGCCTCGCGGGCGGCGATTGCCGACGGCGTCGGATCGAAGTGGGCGAGTTGGCTGAGCTGCCCGAATAGTCCGAAATCGCCCGCACCAGGCCGCGATCCCATCAGGAAGGAATGACCAGCCTGTAGATGCTCGTCGATCAGACGGAGACAGCGGCGATAGCTGTCTTCAATTACCGGCGTTGTGATGTCGTTCGAGCCCACGACGCGCAGTCGGGCGATCTGCCGCTCGGCGAAGAACGCCGAGGCCTGGTTGAGCCGCGCTGGGCTCATTTGCAAGTCACGATCGAGCGCGAGGACGTGCGATGCCTTATGAATATCGGCGTCGTACTTCCATCGGTAATGGAACATTGGCTTGGTCATCCACTCGTCGCCGAAATCTTCGAGAAGCTCGTGCAGAAACGCGAGCGCAGGATCGCCGGGGACGAGCGAGCGCTCGGTAAAGATCGATTCGAGACGCTTTATCTGGAAGGTCGAGTCGATCATCGCCTCATCGGCGGCGCCGTCCTCGCCGGGAAAGACCAGGACGGGAATCAGCGCGACGGGAACCGGCGGAATTCCGACGTCGTCGCGCGAGCCGCGCATGATCCAGCGGAAAACGATCCGCCGGTAGCGCAGTACCGCGCGCATTTTGCGCGAGTATGGAGACCCGAAACCGCCGACAAGCTTGATCGGTCGCATAGTGATCGCTCCTCTTCCCGATGCCGAGCTTACGCGGGGGCTTCGACCGGAAGGCGCGGGTCGCGGGGCTTGGGCAGATGATCGTAGAGGTCCGCAATCAGGTCCGATTTAATCTTCCGGCAGCCGGCATCGTTCCACAGATTGCGCCACTGGAGAGGATCTTCGGCGAGGTTATACAACTCGCCTTCGGAGCCGTCGTAACGGATATCGATTAGCTTAAGCGTGCCGCGCAGCAGAGCGGGAACCTGGTCGAAATCGAAGCCGTAGTCGCGCGTGGATTTCTCGTACGCCGTGCAAACCCATCCGTCGCGATAGATCGTCCGCAGATGCATCCCGACCTGAGCGAACTGGCTGTCCCATTCGGTGATGACGCGTTCGCGGCCGGAGCCGGGCGCGGTCGGGAGCGGCTGACCTTCGATCCATCCCGGGATCGCGACGCCGGCGATTTTGCAGAAGGTGGGCGCAAGATCGAGCTGGCCGACAGGTTCGGTGATTTCGGCGGGTGCGATCATCGCCGACGGCGCCGGACGCCAGATCATCGGCAGCCGCATCAATGCATCGACATGGTACGGGCCTTTGTAGAGCAGTCCGAAATCGCCCTGGAGTTCGCCGTGATCGGTGGTGAAGATAATGTCGGTGTCGGCGTCCCATCCGCGCTCTGCGATTCGCGCGATCACGCGGCCGACGGCCTGATCGATGAGCTCGTTTTCAATGTGGGTGAGGGCGTTGACTTCGCGCACCTGGTCGGGGGTCATCCTGGCGGGCACGAAGCTTCCTGGTCCGCCTTCGGGGTTGATGAAACGGCCCTCGTACCAATCGAGCCAATGACGCGGCTTCTGTGCGAGGATCTTTTCGGCCTGGCCGCGCGAGTGCGGATAGCCGGCGGGCAAATCGAGATCGCGCCAGTTGATCCGCCGGGCTTCTTTCCCGGGCGGATCCCAAGGATGATGCGGGTCGGGAAAGCTCATCCACACGAACCAGTCTTCGTTCCGCTCGAGCGAGTCCAAAAATGCGATAGTGCGATCGGCGACCCAGTCGGTGTGATAATTCTCGCGCGGGATGGGATTGTATTTGACCTCGGGCGCGCCGGTGTCGCCGCCGGGCTGCGCCGACAGGATCGGGGCAAAGCCGGCGATGTCTTCGGGATGATTCTGCATCAGCCACATCGAGTAGTGCCATCCGCCCATCGGCCCGTGCATCGCCAATTCCATGCGTTCGAATCCGCGGTATGGTCCGGTCGAACCCTTGCGCGCCATCGTGTTTTCGAACCATCGTCCTTGAAGATCCAGCGCCGGTTCAAAGTGCGCCTTACCGAGCAGCGCGGTTCGGTAGCCGGCCTTGTCATGGAGCCATGCGGCGGCGCTGGGCGCGTCGGCCGGAAGCGCGACACCATTGGCGATCACGCCGTGGGTTCTGACGTATTGGCCGGTGATCATCGTGGCGCGCGCGGGCATGCAGACGACATTCTGATTATGCGCACGGCGGAAGTTGATGCCGGCGGCGGCCAAGCGGTCGATATTTGGCGTGCGGGCAATGTTGCCGCCGTTGCATCCGAGCGAGTCGTAGCGTTGCTGATCGGTGGTGATGAAGAGAATCTTGCGTCCCATTAGGAAATTTCCTCTTCGGCGTTTCTTCAAGTACTAGATTAACTTTGAGCGCGGCCGAGCGCGGACCGCGCAACCGCATCGGGATCGTGCGGGAGAGTGTGCGCCGCGGCGTCCGGCGGAGCGGGCGTCAACCGCGAGACTTTCGGCATCGAGCATGCCAGAAGAAATATTACACTCGCAGTGCAATTAAAAGCCGCGCGCCTACTCCTCGAGGATCGCAAGCAAATCCATCGTGATTCTGAGCGTCAATCCCCAAATGGTCTGGCCGCCGTACAGGATTGCCGGATATTTCGCGCCGCCTCCGGCCTCGCCGTCGCGATTCCATTGGTAATCGCCGCGAAAGCGGGAGTCGCGCAGCGCGGAGAGCGGTACCTCGAAAATCTCCGCGACCTCGTCGGGACTCGGCCGCATCGGCGTGCTAGCGGGAATCAACCCGGCGAAGGGCGCGACGATAATTCCACTGGTGAGCGTGTTGGCGACCGGGAACGGGCCGAGCACCTGGACCGCGCCCGGCGGAATCGCAACTTCCTCATG
>JAJZAG010000367.1 GCA_021799555.1 Deltaproteobacteria bacterium
GACAATCCGCGTAAAGCGTCCTTACGTCGCTGTACGGAAGCTGATCGATAACGTGTGGCCGCTTCGCCAGGTCGCGAACTGTCAACGAATCCGTGGTCGGAATCGACAGCCATTTTCGTAGCAAACGCTTTGCGGCGTCTTCCTCGCCGCTTCGGCTGCTCTCGCGGGACTCGCACGGCCGTTTCTCGAATACGCAACCTACCAGATATCCCCCACCGGAATTCTGCACTGGCCCCCACATGGTGATTGGATACTTCGATTGTTCCGATTGTCCGCTGGAATGGTCGGTTTGCTACTATGCGCCACAAGTCTTTTGGGGGAGAACTCTTACGTGGCTGATCAGAAAAACAGGTGCTATTGGGTCGTGTCTCCAAACCTCGGCAACGACGAAACGACAGTTTCGGCCTGGCGCCAGGCTTCCGTGGGCGGTCACGCGGCCTTTATGGGATATCAGCCGGACGACAGGGAACACGGTGCGAGTGGCTATAAGTTCGCGCGTGTCATCAAGCCCGGAGACGTCGTCCTCATCGCGCGCAGTCACGGCAATGAGCCGGAAATCGTTGGGTTTGGAGTTGTGAAAGGCGAGTTCCAGAGAACGCTCAAGGGCGTGCAGCTTCCCTACCAACCCGGATCGATACGTCGCCTCTCGCCCTTTCTCCCACGAAGTCGCGTGCCCAACGGAATGCCTCTGGGATCCGTCCTGACCTGGACGAGAGCCTTAGCGGAGCTCCATCCCAAGACGAATTCTACCCACAAGAAGCTGTGTGAGTGGCTTGAACTCACGCTCAAGAAAGATGCCGCTTGGAAAAACGGACACAAACAAGAAGCTCGCGGCCCCAAAAAAACGTACGGACGGAAGGGCCAAGCGGACGTGAAAGAAACGCCACTAGGCACCTTCCAAGAAGACTACGAGGTTCGCACGCGCGCGACCGTTAAGACCGCAAAGAAGCGAGAGGCCAAACTCGTTGCACAATACGCACGGTGGTTGGAACGACAGGGCCGAACTCTTTCTACGGTGCTGTATAAAAAGCTGCGTTGTGATGGATACGAATCGGCCCGCCGCAACTTGATCGAGGCTAAGAGTTCTGCCTCGCGCGAGCATTTGCGCATGGCGGTCGGCCAGCTTTTCGATTACTCGTACCAGGGAAGAAAAAAATTGGGCGAACCACATCTGGCGATCCTTGTGCCGGAAGAACCTTCTCGCGATTTGAAGGGCTGGCTTGCCTCGTTGGGCATCCATTCAATCTGGCGGAGCAAGCATGACTTCCTTGATACGGACAACGGCCAGTTCACTTAGCGCTACCTCGTACCCCTCGATAGACCCGAATCGCGACTGATGTTCGAAGGCGGCTTATCGTAGTCACTCTCGCCGGCTAGCACCGGCCCGAAATTTGCTGCCGCTGCAATTCTGACGAGCACAAAATTCAGTGCACGTGCTCGCTGAGTCGAACCGAACAGCAATGGCAGCAGGTAGCGGCATGAGTGCGAATCCTTACGTCCGGGGATGGCGAGAGTGGGACGAGCGTTATGCCGATCTCGTCCTCGGCAAGCGCAACTGGCAAATCGCAGCCGGTTGCTCGCTACTCATCAGCCTCGTGCTCGCTGTCGGCATCGTCTGGCTGGCGCTGTGCAGCCGCTATGTCCTTTATTTCGTTGTTACCGATCGGCTTGGACAGGCGATCACGATTCCGAAGCCGCTGACGCCCGCCTCGACACCAATGGCGGCGGCGTCAAGGTTTCCGTCAACCCAGGCCAGCTCAACTTTGCGTACGCCATCACAGGACCGAACGTGCCGTTCAGACCTATCCGCTAAATCGACCGACTTGCGCGCAGGTTCCCTAGTCGCGCGGCGGAGTCGCATTTGCGTGCTCGGCGCGCTCGGATATTCGCTCTAGTGTGATCCTCGGTCCCCTGTAAAAGCGTGCCAGCGACGCGCCCATGAATTTCCATCCGTGTAGTGGGTCGAACCACGCCCGCAGATGTGGAACAAACGGGGCGATAAGCATATTCCACCATCCGTAGTCCGGCTTGAGATCGACCTCGATCAGGCCCGGTGTTGCGAATGGAATCGAAGTTCCCGTCTTCGCAATCGACACCTTGACCGTGAAGATTTTCGGTCCGGGCGCGCAATTCAGCACGTGCGTCACAAGTATTCCGGCTGCGCCGCTACGCAGGAAATCCTGGATCGGAATCATCACGGACGCTCCGGCCCACGTATGCGCCGGCGGAGCGAGCTGCGCCGTGCGAGTAATCGGCGGACGGGCGCGAAAATCGATGCAGCTCGAGATCCCGGATTCCAAGTCGAAATTGCTGCGGATTTCCGGCGCTCCATCGGCATGGAAGAAGTAGTGGTCAGCCGAGATCAGGATCGGAAGTGTTCCGGCCGGGGTTTCGAACCGATCGCGCTCGAAATCGTACTCCCCATCGGCATAGCGATCGTGGCCGTGCAGCGAAACCAGATCGCCGTCCTTCACAACGGCGTAATGCGCCTGCCCGATCACTGCCATGCTCGCCGGATCGAGAATGTCGAAGTCTGCCGAAGAAAATCCAAGCAGCGTGACCGCTTCGGAGGCCGCGGCTGGCGGTGCACTCGCAGTCATCGCGCCTGTCACGAGCACCGCCAAGATCGCCTCAATCAATATCAAACGCGAAATAACCATCTGGACCAGGCAAGATCGCGGCGGCTTCGGACTTGCTCCCGGCGCGGTAATTTGGAAGCTTGAGCGCTTCTGGGATTTTCCGTGTGACTCAGCAGAAAAACAATCCCGAGCTTGCCGCGCCCCTTCCACCGGCGGCCATCCCGCACGAGGCGGCCCAGCGCTCGACCGGCTATCTCTGGATGCTGCTCGGCCTGCTGATGTCGGTAACCGTCTTCGAGGGTTACGACGTCACGATCTTTCACCTCTGTACCCCCGATATCGCACGCACGTTTCATTTGAACGATCGCGCGGTTGGCGCGATGGCGTCACTCGTGCGGTTGGGCGGACTGGCGGCATTCTTCCTCGTCATTGTGTCGGACAGGATCGGGCGCAAGCCGATCGTATCCGGCACAGTCCTCTTTTATACATTGTTCACGCTGTTGACCGCGCTTTCGAGCGGGCTGACCAGTTTCACGCTCTTCCAAAGCATCGCGCAGCTTTTTCTGTCGGCGGAATTCAGCCTCGCTATCGTGATGATCAGTGAGGAATTTCCGAGCAACCTGCGCGGACGCGGAATCGCCGCGCTGCATATGGTCGGACTTCTGGGCGTCGTCGCGGGAGGCGAGCTTTACGGAATTGTCGCAGACTCGCGATGGGGATGGCGCGGGATGTATTTCATCGGCATCGCGCCGCTCCTGCTGGTTGCATTCTTGCGCCGCGGACTCAAGGAAACCGCCCGCTTCGAGGCGATGAAGGCCGCGCGCGCTTCAACGGCGGACTGGATCGGCGAGATCCGCGCCACGCTGCGCAACACGA
>JAJZAG010000368.1 GCA_021799555.1 Deltaproteobacteria bacterium
CGCGCGGACCCGTCCGAGGATTCCGGTCGAGCGATGGTGATTGCCCGGGGCCGAAAGCTCCGGTAAGCCTAGACGGGTCGCCCCCTTAGCTCAGATGGATAGAGCACAGGATTCCTAATCCTGGGGCCGTGGGTTCGAGTCCCGCAGGGGGCGCCAGAATTTCTCTAGTAAAATCAAGTACTTCTGAAGGCTGACCGGCTCCGGCAGACCCTCGGGATCCGTCCAAAGTGTCCAAAAAGTGTCCAAAATTTCCGGCAAGTGTCCGCGAAAGGCGGTGAACGGAATCGCTCTGGGTGCTCGTGAACCAATGGCTGTAAACCTTTAGCGTGGTTTGCGGGCTGGAGTGGCCGAGCAGGTATTGAACCTCGGTAACGGGCGCGCCGGCTATGATTAGGGCCGAGGCAAAGCTATGCCTGAGTGAGTGCATGTCCACGCGGCGAAGGCCTCCCCGTCGCAGCGCCCGGTAGAGTCCGTAACGGAGTACGTTGCTCCGATGAGTCGGTGCTCCGGTCGGCGCTGGAAAGACAAGGTCAAGCTCGCCCTTGGGGCATTGCAGCTTCCACACGCGAAGCGCGGACAATAGCTCCGGCGGAACCGGAAGCGTCCGGATTCCAGATTTAGTCTTCGGCTCGTAAAAACGCGGCCGGGCCGGACCTGATTCGTCTTTCAGTCTCGCCCAGGAGAGGCTCCGCCGCACGAAAATTTTCCCGGCTTGGAGATCGATGTCCGACCATCGGAGGGCGAGCAATTCGTCATGGCGCATCCCGGTGAGGGATGCGGTCAAGAACAGCGTCCGGTAGAAACCTGGCTCGGCTGCCGCCACCAACCGCCGCAACTCCTCCGGGCTAAGAACTTCCTCGGTGCGAACCGGTCGGGTCGCGTCTCGCACTGGACGCGAACCGTCTTCAGCCAACTCGGCGGTGGTCACGCGCAGTCGCTCGGCACTCATGGCTGCATTGCTGGTCCAGTAGTTTCGACGCACCGCGAGCTTGAAAATCGCGGTGGCCGTCGTCAGAACTTTGTTCACGGTTTGCGGGCTGAGGCCTCTGCGGCGAAGCGTGTCGCGGAGCTTTTCGATCACGCTGACGCTGATCTGATCGAGTCTCAGGTTGCCGATGTGTGGAAGGAGATGGTGGTCGATATGCGCCTGCCACTGAGCCTGCGTGGAAGGGCGATGCTCGCGCTTACCTGTAAACCACTCGTCCGCAACCTGGCGAAACCGAGGCACCTCCTTCGCCGCGACGAAGGTGCCTTGGCTGATGTGCCTGCGGAAGTCCGAGAGGGCGGTCTCCGCTTCCCTGCGCGTCTCGAACGTCGCGCGGTGCCGCGCTCCGGTTTGATCGCGGAAATCGACGCGCCATCCACCCTGGTCAGTCTTCCTGATGCATCCCATACTTCAATGCTCCTTGAGTCTGACCTGTTGTTCGGCGGCGATCTTCTGGAGGAGCCGAGCAGCCGGTTCGGAGATCGCCATCTCGCCGCGCTCCCATCGCGCCACGCTGTTAGAACTTACGCCAACCGCGTCGGCCAAGGCTACCTGCGTCCAGCCCAGCCTTCGTCTAAGTGCCCGAATTTCCTTACCGGTCATGCTATACGTAGCGTATAGTACGACCGCAAGCCTGTCAAGCTTCTTGGCGGCTTTGTTCGGCGAGGTAGCGTTCGACTTCTTCGAGCCTGAATCGAACGTAGTGACCGAGACGGAAGGACGGCAGGTTGCCGAGCCGCGCCTGTTCCCTGACCCATGATTCCGGAACTCCCAAACGCTTGGCGAGTTCGGGCGCGTCGAGCAGCCCGCTCGGCATGTTGCTGCCGTAGCCGCCGTTGCGCTGGCTCAGGATCAACGAAAGCAACACGCCTTCGAGCGTCTTGAGAGTTGCGGTACGCGAGGCAATCTCGGTCAGCAATTGCGGAAGGGCTTCGAAGGCCAGGACCTTCGCGCGTGCCGGATCAGCAATGAGCTCGTCCACGGTAATGGAGGACAGAGGTGTTCGCTGCGCGATCGGATAGGACATAGCGGGCTCCGATATGATAAACGTTCCGCCTCACCGCACCTCTCCACACCTTTTCAGAGCAATCAAGATGCCGCCGGCGCACCGCACGTGGAGTTCAAGCACACTGGCGGTCCGCAGTCTGAGCGCCAACCTTCCCAAGACGTATCATCCCGGATAGCCGTTCAAAAAAGTGTTCATGTTCAATTTTTGCACACATCGCTGCAAGCCCATCAAAGCATTGAGCGATTCGGTCGTTCGAAACTTGAGTGTGCAAAGTTTGAACATTGGAAGACGATCGGCGGACGCGCGCGTCCCGCCCGCTACCGCGCGGCATCCAGCGAAAATCGAGAGTCGGTCGTTTGTCCGATTACGAGGTCGGGCTCAGTCGAGTCGCCCGTTGCCGACGATAAAACGCGGCGACCTTCATCCGGTTGCCGCAAGTCTTCATGCTGCACCACCGACGCCTGTGATTCCTGGTGCTGTCGTAGAAATAGAGACCGCAGGCGGGATTCGCGCAGCGCTTTAGCCGTGACCAGTCGCGGTTGCAGAGGAGATCGCACGCTGATTCCACAATCGGCCCGAGAAATTGATCGGGGTGACCGAATCGAGGCCGGAACTTCAGCACGAAGCCGGTCTTCCTTTTGGTCAGTTCCCAATGACCCGTCATCTTTGCGAGCACATCGCTAATCGCAGCAATCGCCGGTTTTGGAACCGAGCGATGCGCCAGAATTTTCTCGACCGTCTCGCGAAGCGTTCTCCGTAGAACCAAGGCTCGCGCGAATGCGCGTCGCGCCGCATGTCCAGCGTCCCAGCGTTGCCGTCCCCTCCTGCGTTCACTGGCGGCGATCAAACGTTCTTCGTAGAGCCACGCCAGCAGATCGTCGAAGTCATGAAGCGCTTCAATTCGCGCGGGACTTCCAAGCGGCGCTGTATTGGTGAAGTCTAGGCACGCAAGCCTTCCGATTCTGATGAAGCGTTTGGCTTTTATGCGCTTCATTGGTCGCCAAGAATTGTTGCGGTTCTGTTAGCAGCGGCTTCTAACCAAGAAGCGATCCGTTGACAGGTTATCCACAGGCCAATTATTTTCATCGAACGTGCCGGGCGGTGGTGTGGTTGTGAGTTCTCCAATCTCGCGAGCGAACAATGATTGGTCGGTCGCTAGCGATACGCCGGGCCATTCGCCTGATCGAAGAAGCTGCTCCAACGAGCGCGCCAGTGATCGTCACTGGCGAGAGCGGTACCGGGAAAGAACTGGCCGCGGGCGCGATCCACGACCAGTCGCCGCGTCAGAGGCGACCCTTCATCGCAATCAATTGCGGGGCGGTCCCCGAAAACCTGATCGAGAGCGAACTGTTCGGCCACGAGCGTGGCGCCTTCACGGGCGCGGACCGACGGCGTGAGGGGTGCTTCGAGCTGGCCAACGGCGTATAGCTAGCGACCGACCAATCATTGTTCGCTCGCGA
>JAJZAG010000369.1 GCA_021799555.1 Deltaproteobacteria bacterium
GCCGAGCTGTTTCGTGAGCAGCACGAAAGTGTTGGCGCCAACCACTTCCACCCGTTCCATAGCGATAACCTCCCGCGCAGAGTTGCCATGGTCTTTGGCAGCCGTGACATGAGGAATCTAGCATAGAATCAACAATATTACTAATGGAAAACAGTGAAAAAAACTTGACTAATCGGGCATTTCCTTGGATTTATTGCAATTCTATTGTCGCTTGACCGATTGGAGCCAATCGGTCAGCGCTTCGCGTGTGCTTTCAAACGCGAGCGACTCCCAAATGATCGCGTCGGGCTCGAAGAAGCGGACCTCGACCGCCTCTTCGGTGCGCGTCGGCTCGCCGCCTTTGGGAGTCGCGAGATAGACGACGACTTGCGCGTTTAGGTTGACGGGATCGGTGTACACGCCAAGCAGCGGTCCCGGATCAACCCGCAGACCAACCTCCTCAAAAGTCTCGCGTACCGCGGCATCTATCGCGCGCTCGGCGAACTCGACGAACCCACCCGGAAATGTCCACATTCCCAGCGCCGGTTCGAAGCCGCGCTTGAGCAGAAGCACCCGGCCCGCATTGACAACCAGGCAACCCGCAACAAGTTTTGGTGACGGAAAAAAGACGAAGCCGCATCGCGGACACGCCCGCATCCGCTTGCGATCCGGCAGGATCGTGCGCAGGGCCATTTCGGCGCCGCACAGGGCGCAGAATTTTACCGCGGCCGGGTAATTGTGCTGCACGCGATGGTTGGCGTGAATCGCGTCGTCGTCGTTCATCGATACCACCCGCGCGTGGCGGAGCTCAGGACGTGAGCCGGCGCACCAGCGCTTCGCCGATCAGCAGGATCATAGCCGCGATGATTATAAACGGATTGAGTGAATCGCGCCGCTCAAGATTAGGCCGTCCGAGTCCGACCTCCGCGATATCGGGATTCAAGCGACCGCCGGTAGCAGAGGCGAGACGTTCAAGCAGTCCATAATTCGGCGCCGGACGCGGAACCTCCGCCAACACCGCCGGGCTGACTGTATATGCGAGCGGAGGAAAAGTTTGAGACTTATCGCCGGGCGCGCGCACGCTGATGCCGTAGGTTCCGGGCGTGGGCGCTTCGATGGATCCTGAATACTCTCCGGGTACTTCCTCGGACAGCGCCGTTTCGATGCGGGTTGCGTCGGGACGCGTCACGGTCGTGGTCAACATACCGGCGGTCTTGGTCGTGACGTCGGAGTAATCGTTCAAACGGATATTAATCCGCCCGCCCTGGTAGCCAAGTTCAACGTCGAACTTCTGCGTTCCGGTGGCGTTGCGGGGCGTCATCCAGCCGAGCAACCGATCCCAAACGGGCGTGAAGACGTTTGCCGTGATCCACGGCCCCGACCAGCGTCCACTCGCATCGGTGGTGACGGCAAGCGCCTTGCCTGCGCCATACTTCCAGCTTGCGATAAGCGGTTCGCGCTGCGTGCCGCGATCGATGTAAGCGCTCAAGTCGGCGTTGGGTTTGAGCTGGGTGGAGACATAGCCTTTGATCGACGGTAATTGGCGGCCAGCGAGATCCTTGAGTACCGGGTCGGGAACGACGGTGTGCGGTTTGAAGCTTGATTCCTGCATCGTGGTCTCGCCACCGTGGGTGCGAAAATCCTGCACAAATAATTCGGGCAGGTTTTTGGGACTGTCGGTTTGATAGAACGCACCGCCGCCGAATTTCGCGATCGATTCGAGCAGATTCAGATTTGCCTCCCTGCCGATCGCGATTGCCGAGATTGTCGCGCCGCCCTCATGATGCATCCGCGAGACCAGGTCGTAGTACATCGCAGGAGTGCCGCCCGTTTCGCCGTCGGTCAGGATGACGACGTGCTGAATCTGCGCGCCACTGTGCGCCAGCGTGCGTTCGGCTTCCTGAAGCGCGGGCAGCATATATGTCGTGCCGTGCGCGACGAGCCGGTTGATCATTTGGTCGAGGTAGGGACGGCTCTTGGCGAGCGGTTCGAGCGGTACGACCACGAATGGTTGCGAATCGAAGCCAATCACGCTTACGAGGTCCGAAGGCTTGAGCGCTTCGGTGACAGTTTCAGCGGCGGCCTTCGCGTACTTGAGCTTGTCGTTGCGCCCCATCGAGCCGGACTTGTCGATGATCAGGATCAGCGCACGGGTGCGTTCCTTATGCTCGGGAGGCTTCATAATCACCGGCATTGCCGCGGCCAGCGGAGTCGATTGCCAGCCGCCGAGCCCGAAGCTCGAATCGCCGCCGACCATTGCGACCGATCCGCCATTGCGGATGTAAGAGACCAGCGAGTTCTGATCGGCGGGCGCTAGCCTGCTGGCGGGAAGATTGTCCAGGAAAATTACGTCGTAGCCGGTGACTTTGCCGTCCCATCGGCCGGTTGCCACCGGGACCACGGTGGGTTCGAATCCGCGCCGTTCGGCGACGGTCTGAAGGTACGCGGCGTCTTTTGCGCGATCGGCGAGAATCAGCACTTTGCGCCGCGCGCCCACGCCGACCCAGCCTTTGAGCGAATCGTCCTCGAGGTATTGATCGACCTTGGGATCGTCGGCTTTGAACGAAGCCGAGTATGACGCCAGCCCGGCCGTCTCGTTGCGGACCGGAAAGTCAAAGCGCAGCGATCCGGGCGGCAGCGTCACGCGGCGCGTATCGATCAGGGTGTTATTGCGGGAAACCGAAATCGTACCGGTCACCGGCTGCACGTTCAGGTTTTCGATCGTGACGCCGAGTGCGAATGGCTCGGCCTTTTCCAGCGCAGGCGGCAGCGAAAGCTCGGTCATTGCGACGTTGGGAATCGCGGTGGCGCCAGGCGGCGTGAAGATATCGAGCCGGATTCGCGCGGCGACGATCGAACCGATCGCGCGCGTCGAGTCACCGCGATTTTCCCATCCGTCGGTCACCAGCACCGCCGGTCCGCCTTCCGCGGAAGGATCGGCGGCGAGCCGCATCAGTGCGGTCTCAAGATCGGTGGCTCCAGGCGAACACGACGCGCACGGGCGGTCCGCCGTCAGCGCGGAATCGATTGCGCCGATCGTGCTCGAAGTGCTTGTACCGGCGAAGACCACGGCGGGATCGTCCGCGCGCAGTTCGAGTTGATCCCTGAGCAGATGCGCCGACCAGGTGCGCATTGCCGCCGTGATGCTGTTGGACGCATCGACGACGGCGGGCCGCGCGGCGCCTTCGAAGTGCATCACCTTTTCCGGATTAGCCAGCGCGAAGATGAACAGGGCGAGGACGATTGCGCGCATGATCGGCGCCCAGACTTTTTTCCATTCGCGCGCGTTGATCAGCGACCAGGCAAGGACGATCCCAGCCGCCACCATCAGGTAAAGCGCGTCGGGACGCGCCAGCGAAACGTCGGTCAGATCCTTGAAGATACGCATCCCTTACGCTCCGGCCATCGCGCCGCGTCTGCGCCGGTACACGATGATTGCCTCGATAGAGCCGAGCGCGATAATCGCAATTAGCA
>JAJZAG010000045.1 GCA_021799555.1 Deltaproteobacteria bacterium
TTTTATTCGACTTGGCGGTGAATGCTACGTTCTACGCGGCTTCGATATTGAGCATAGCAGAGTGCACTTTCGAGCATCCGTATCGGAAATGCTCAGTCAGTCAACGCCCCTTGGAGAAGAACATTTTCGAGTGGCGGCTGAGTTTTCCTGTTGCAATCATGTCGATTCGAGACTGCTTCGCTAGGAACGCCGTTGTCAGGATGACCGCGCGCAAAACCTCTGATATCCAGATTTTTTGAACTCACTGCGGATCGGCGAATCCTCAAAAGTGGAGAAGAACCCGTTTCGTCGCGTTTAGCGACGGACGCACTCACCTCTTCCTGAGTTTTCGCGGCCCACGACAAATATTGCCCGATCGGCCGTCCTGGAAAATCTGCGTGATCCAGACACCCTCCGCAAAAATTAACGGCACTATTTTTTTTCAAAATTATTGGCTCTTTCTACACAGAGGCCATGCGAAGCTTGACAGTGGTGGTATAGAGTGGGAGATTATGGGGCACTCGGGAGGAGCGCGGTGTTCAGCGGTCGGTTCGACCATTCGATCGACGAAAAGGGACGCGTCAGTATCCCGGCGCGATTCCGCGAAGTGCTCGCGCGCGAGGAGCATGACCGCGTCTTCGTCACCAACGCGTTCTACAACCGTGAGCGATGTCTCGATGCCTATCCTCCTGAAGCGTGGGAGCAGCTTCTGGCAAAAGTAGCGACTCGCAATCGCTTCGATCCATCCATACAGAAGTTTGAGACATTTTATATCGGTGGCGCTCACGAAGTTCAGGTCGATCGGCAGGGGCGGGTTCTGATTCCTACCCGCCTGCGCGAGTTCGCGAGGCTTGCGCGCGAAGTTACTTTCTCCGCGCAGCGCGATCATTTTCAACTTTGGGACAAATCGCTGCTCGAAGGTGTGCTGCGGGCGGACGAGGCGGAGTTACAGGATCCGGCCTTTTACGAAAGGCTGGGGCTTTGAGCGTCGATGAGTCTGGCGGTGAAACACGACGACGGCGCGGCGGTCCGGAGGCATGTGCCGGTGATGGTGGCGGAGGTGCGCGACTTGGTTGCCGCGCACGGGCCGCGCGTCGTCGTTGATGTGACGCTAGGAACAGGCGGACACGCCGCGGCGATCGCGGCCGCGACCGCCGCACGCATCATAGGGATCGATCGCGACGCACTCGCAATCGCGGCGGCTCGTGAGCGCTTGGCGCAGTTTGCGGATCGGATCATTCTGCGGCAGGCGAATTTCGGTGATGTCGCGCGCGTGCTTGCCGAGTGCGGGGTCGAGCGGCCTGACGCGATCGTCGCCGATTTGGGGATGTCGAGTTTCGCGCTCGACGATCCCGAGCGGGGCTTCAGTTTTCGTCTCGAGGGCCCGCTCGACATGCGGATGGATCCTACCGATCGGATACGCGCCTACGATCTGGTCAACGAGGAATCGGAGACCGATCTCGCCAATATTATTTTCAACTTTGGCGAAGAGCGCGCGTCGCGCCGGATCGCGCGCGCGATTGTGGAAGAGCGCCGCCGCCATCCGATTGAATCCACTGTCGAGCTGCGCGCGGTTGTCGAGCGGGCGCTCGGACCACATCGCCGCTCCGGAGCGCATCCGGCGACGCGCACGTTTCAGGCGCTGAGAATCGCGGTCAACCATGAAATGGAGAGCTTGGCAGCGCTGCTTGCGGCTGCGCCGGGCCTGCTTGCTGAACGCGGCCGGATGATCGTGATCGCGTATCACTCCCTCGAGGATCGAGCGGTCAAAGAGCGCTTTCGCGAGCTCAAGCAATCAGGCGATTTCGCCGTCATAACCAACAAGGTGCTCAAGCCGCGGCGTTCCGAGATCGCCAGCAATCCACGCGCCCGCAGCGCGCGACTGCGATGCGTCGAAAGGATCGCGCCATGAGCAGCCGCGCGCGCCCGTCAAACCCGCCGTCGGCGCTCGTCGCAGGAATCCTGATGGTCGCAATCGCGGCGGTTGGTTTTGTCACGCTGATGATTCGCCTTGAAACCACCCGGGAAGGCTATCGTCTGTCCGCGCTGCGGGATGAAATCGTCAGGCTCGAGGACGAGAACCGTACGCTCCGGCTCAAAGCCGCCGAACTTTCCTCGCACGAGCGTTTGCGTGCACTCGCGCCCCGCTACCATCTGGCTCCTCCCGCCAACGGACAGGTGGTGATAGTCCCGTGAATGCCGTGTTCAAGCAGCGCCGCGCGCGCGTCGGGTGGATGACGCTCGTTCTGGCAGGGTTGTTCCTGATGGCGGTGCTTCGGCTGATAGTGCTGGTTGAATTTGACGGTCCGCGGCTAGTCTCGCTCGCGAAAAGCGAGCATACCGGCGAGACCGAACTTGCTGCGGTACGTGGTCCGATCGTCGATCGCAACGGAGAGCCGCTTGCGCTTTCCGCCGAGACGCGTTCAGTGTATGCGCGCCCCGCTGCGGTGTTCGACACGACGACTGCGCGCGAGCGCGCAAGTCTTGCGGCAGCCTTGGGACTGAGGCCGCGCGAGCTCGAGGCAAAACTTGCCAAGCCTGCTCCCTTCGTATGGCTCGTGCGCAGAGTTTCTCCCGCTCGGGCGCGGGCGGCCGAAGCGCTCGGAATTGAGGGAGTCGGCGCGCTCAGCGAATACAAACGCTTCTACCCGGAGAGCAACCTGGCCGCGGCGGTGGTCGGGCTTGCGGGGATGGACGGCCAGGGGCTCTCCGGCCTTGAACTCGAATACAATAGGCTCATCCGCGGCGAACCTGTCGAGTTGAGCTTCTATCACGACGCGCTCGGGCATCCTATTTTCGACAGCCCGTTTGCGCTCCGAACGCCCGAGCCCGGCGCGCAGCTCAAGCTTACGATCGATTCATCGATCGAGTCGCTGGCCGAAACCGAACTCGCCTCGGAGGTGCAGCAAAGCGGCGCCAAACGCGGTGCCGCGATCGTTCTCGACCCCTTCACCGGCGAGGTTCTCGCGATGGCGAACGTTAGCGCGCAGCCCGACAGCGTTCACGATCGTTTGCATAACGCCGCCGTGCAGGACGCTTTCGAGCCCGGCTCAACGATGAAGGGGATTCTGGCTTCGGTCGCACTGTCCGACGGCGCGATTTCGCTCAACAAGCAGATCTACTGCGAAGAAGGGCACTGGACGATCGACCGCCGCACGATCCACGATGACAGCAGGCACGGATGGCTCGATCTCGCCGGCATTATCGAAGTGTCATCCAATATCGGCGCGGCAAAGATCGCCCTCGGTCTCGGCGCGAACCGCTATTATGACGGCATGCGCGCCTTTGGAATTGGTCTGCGCACCGGAATCGATCTCCCGGCCGAAGCCAGTGGCCTTATAATGAAGCCGTCGACTTGGCGCGCGATCGATCTGGCCAATCACGGCTTCGGCCAAGGTGTTGCGGTTACGCCAATCGAACTTGCGACCGCGTACGCCGCGATCGCCAATGGCGGATTAATCGTACGGCCATACGTGGTAGCGGCCGCATATGACGCGCAGGGCAACGTGATTTTGCGGCATACGCCGCAGGTGATGCGCCGCGCGATTTCGCCGGAAGTCGCCCATCAGGTCAATCTGCTATTGCGCAATGTCGTAAACGGGCCCAACGGTACCGCGCATCGCGCCAAGGTTGACGGCTTTATCGTGGCGGGTAAGACCGGCACCGCGCAGATGGTTAATCCCGCAGGAGGTTACTATCAGAATCGGCACGTGTGTTCGTTCGTCGGATTTCTGCCGGCGGACGATCCGCGGCTGCTGATTCTCGTGGTGCTCTATGATGTCGGTCACGGTCACTTTGGCGGTCTGTACGCCGCGCCGGTCTTCAGCGAGATCGCCTCAGGCGCCGTGCGCGATCTGAATATCGCGCCGGTGGACGGCCACTATGACGTAGCGGGGATGATACCGGTGCCGGGCTTGGGAAAAGCGGGCAAAGAACTTGATGAAGCCGCCGCACCCGATTCGGGAGACGAAATACCTGCGCTGACCGGCGTTGGCTCTCCAGCCACGCCGAATTTTTCAGGGATGAGCCTGCGCCGCGCCCTGGCCGTGGCGCGCAAGATCGGGGTTACGCCCCAGGTCAATGGGGGTGGCTATGTGGTCGCTCAGGAGCCTGCTCCTGGAGCACCGCTCAGTCATGCGGATATCCGGCTGACTCTCGCTCCTGTACAGGGCGATGAGCCTGAAGCGCGTGCGCGGCTGGTTACAGCCGGTGCGGCGGTGCCCGGGGGCGCATTGTGAAGCTGGCTCGGCTGCTCGAGGGACTCGACGGACGGATTGAGGGCGATGCGGCGGTGGAAATTTCGGGACTCAGTTACGATTCGCGCGCGGTGGCGCCCGGCCACCTGTTCTTTTCGCTCGCGCGCGATCCCGAACGCAACCGGGCGAACGTAATTGACGCATTAAACCGCGGAGCGCGGGCGATTGTAGTGGGTGACGATGGAGGAGGTGGCGCCCGGCCCGCGGTGACCGTTGTGAAAAGCGGGCGGCCGCGCCTGTTGATGGGCGCGGCCGCCGCACGCTTCTTTGGTGCTCCAAGCGAGCGAATCGATCTGATCGGCATCACGGGCACAAGCGGTAAAACGACTACAACCTACCTGCTTGCGTCGATTTTCGAGGCTGCCGGCTTTCCCGCCGGAATCATCGGTACGGTCGGAGCTTTTATTGGCGCCAAGAAGCTATCCAGCGGCCTGACCACGCCGGAATCGGTTGACATCGAAGCCGCCTTGGCGCGAATGGAGGGCGAGGGTGTGCGCCACACCGCGCTCGAGGTGTCCTCGATCGGACTTGCCGAAGGACGGGTGGACGCGCTCAGCTTTCGTGCCGCGATGTTCACGAATCTGGGCCGTGATCATCTTGACTATCATGGAACGCTCGAAAATTATTTCGCGGCCAAACTGCGATTGTTTTCCGATATTCTGCCGCGCAGCCGCCGCGCCGATACTTTCGCGGTCGCGCGTGGCGACGATCCGTACGGGCAGCGAGTTCTGGCTGCGGTCCGGTTGCGGAAGATCAGCTTCGGATTGACTCCGGGACTCGACGTTTACCCCTTGAACTATCACGTCGATGCTGGCGGAATTCGTGCGCGCATCGCCGCGCTTGGCACGCAAATCGAGATCTCTTCGCCGCTGATCGGCGAACTCAATCTCGTCAACATTCTCGGGGCCTCCGCTGTGTCGGTGGCCTTGGGCATCGATACGTCGGCGGTGGCGGAAGGTGTGCGGCGGTGCCCAGGGGCCCCCGGCAGGATGGAGGCGGTACCTGCTCGCGCCGGCGTGCTGGTGCTCGTCGATTACGCGCACAAGCCGGATGCGCTCGAGGCGGTCCTTGCGGCGGCGCGCAAAATTTCCCGAGGACGCGTGATCTGCGTATTCGGATGCGGCGGAGATCGCGACCGCGGCAAGCGCCCGCTCATGGGCGCGATCGCGGCGCGGTTGAGCGATTTCCCAATCATCACCTCGGACAACCCGCGCAGCGAGGATCCCAACGCGATCATACTCGCTATCGAAGCCGGATTGCGCGATGTCATAAAGGAGCCGCAGGCGCGCGCGAAAGGGTTCCGAATCGAACCCGACCGGCGCGCGGCGATTGCGCTCGCGCTCGAGAGCGCCGCTCCCGGCGATACGGTTATCGTTGCGGGCAAGGGCCACGAAAATTATCAGCTAGTCGGCGACCGCGTGCTCGAATTCGACGATCGCGCCGTAATAAAAAATCTTGCCCGCGAACTCGGCTTCCGCACAGACTGAAGATCGCGACCGCGCAGGGACGACTACGCAATGCTCTATCTGCTGCTCTACCCCCTGCACACGCATATTGAAGGCTTCAATGTTCTTCGCTACGAAACCTTCAGGTCGGTGCTGGCGGGACTGACGGCGTTGGCGATATCGCTCGCGATGGGACCGTGGCTGATCGATCGATTTCGTGCCGCGCACCTCGGGCAAACAATCCGCGAGGTCGTTCCGCAAAGCCATCAGAAGAAGGCCGGCACGCCGACGATGGGCGGACTTTTGATTCTCGCAGCAACGCTCGCCGCAACTCTGCTGCTCGCCAACATTGCAAATCCTTACGTCTGGATCGTGATCTTCGTCACCGCGAGTTTCGGCGCGATCGGATTCAGCGACGATTATCTGAAACTCAGGCGCGGCAAAGGACAGGGCCTCAGCGAATCGGTGAAGCTCGGCGCAACTTTCGCCTGCGCATTTGCCGCGTCGTTCGTTTTGTTCGCAATCCTTAGGTTTCCGACCACGCTCACGATCCCGTTCGCTAAAAATATCCATCCCAACCTGGGTCTGTTCCTTTATGTTCCGTTCGCGACCCTGGTAATCGTCGGATGCTCGCACGCGGTGAACTTTACCGACGGCCTCGACGGGCTTGCGATCGGTCCCGTGATGACGACCGCGTTCACCTACTGGGTCTTTACCTATGTCGCCGGCAACCTGAAATTTGCGCGCTACCTGCAGATTCCGCACGTTGCCGGCGCCGGTGAAGTCGCGATCTTTTGCGCCGCGCTGATCGCGGCGTCGCTGGGCTTTTTGTGGTTCAACGCCTACCCCGCCTCGATGATCATGGGCGACGTCGGCGCGTTGGCGCTCGGCGGCGCGCTTGGAATGGTCGCGGTGCTGTGCAAGCAGGAGCTCGCGTTGGTGATGGCGGGCGGAGTATTCGTGATCGAAGCGGCGTCGGTCATTGTCCAGCGCTACTATTTCAAGTGGACCGGCGGAAAAAGATTTTTCCGGATGGCGCCGATTCATCATCACTTCGAGCTCAGCGGATGGCCCGAAACGGTCGTGGTCGTGCGTTTCTGGATTATTTCGATCGTGTGCGCGCTGGTCGCGCTGTCGACTCTGAAGCTTCGCTGACGTGATTGTGGCAAACCATATGCGTACGGCGGATCATATCGGAGCACAATGAAGCTCGCGGGCAAAACCGTTGTCATCGTCGGTTTGGGCGCCAGCGGGCGCGCGGCTGCGGCGTTTCTCGCGGCGCACGGCGCGAGATTGATCCTGACCGATCGCAGCACCGATCTGGATCGATCGGCGCTGCCGCCCAGCGAGGTGAAGCTTGGTCCGGAAGATCCGTCATGTCTCGCGGGCGCCGATCTCGTGGTCACAAGCCCCGGGGTTCCGCGCGACGCGCCGCTGCTCAAGGCAGCGCTTACGCGCAAGCTCAAAGTGGTTGGCGAATTGGAACTCGCGTCTCAGTTCATCTCCGCGCCGATCGCCGCGATTACCGGGACCAACGGCAAAAGCACCGTGACCGTATTGCTCGGCGAGATTCTGAAGACCGCCGGCATGCGTCCGTTCGTCGGGGGAAACCTTGGGCCGGCGCTGGTCACCGCGGTCGACGGAGTTTATGACGCGATCGTCGCCGAAGTCTCGAGTTTTCAACTCGAATGGATCGAGCGGTTCAAACCCAAGGTGGCTGTTTATTTGAATCTCTCCGACGATCATTTCGATCGCTACCGCGATCTTAACGACTACGGCGCGGTCAAAGCGCGAATTTTCGAGAACCAGGACGGAAGCGACTGGGCGATTCTCAATCGCGACGATCCGAATGTCTGGATGCTCGCCGAATCCGTCCGCTCCCGCGTGTTCGGCTTTGGCTTCGTTCCGGCTCACGACGCGCCCGCGATCTGGCCCGAAGGCACGGTGCTGAATTTCAGCCTCGGCGCGCGGCGCGGCCAGATAAGCGTCGCCGGATTTCGCCTGCCCGGACGGCATAATCTGGCGAACGCGATGGCGGCGGCGGCTGCGGCGCTCGCAATGTTCGTTGATGAGCGCGTTATCGAGCACGCTCTTGCGAAGTTCACCGGCTTGCCTCATCGCCTCGAATTCGTGCGCGAACGCGACGCCGTCAAGTGGATAGACGACTCGAAGGGCACCAACGTCGGCGCCGTCGTCGAGGCGCTCGAGGCCGTTGCGGCACCGGTGATTCTGATCGCGGGTGGCGTCGACAAGGGCGGCGATTACGGCCCACTGATCGCGCCGATAAGGCGCAAGGTGAGGCTCGCGATTTTGATCGGCGCGGCGCGCGAGCAGATGGGCGCGGCGCTTTCCGGCGCGTGCGAGATCGAGATGGTTTCAACTCTGGCGGAGGCGGTCGAACGGGCGGCGCAGGTGGCGAGAAAAGGCGATACGGTGTTGCTCTCGCCGGCGTGCTCGAGTTTCGATCAGTTCAAGGACTATGCGGAACGCGGTAACGTATTTCAAAAGCTGGTTCGGGCGCTTTGACGCCGTCGGCTATCGGCGCCCCGATCCGTGGCTGTGGCTGCCGGCCGCAGCGTTAATCTTGTTCGGTCTGCTGATGGTGCTGAACACGACCTATTTTCTCGGCCTCGCGAAGACCGGCGATGCGTTTCATTTTTTCAAGCTCCATCTGGCGCATATCGCCGCCGGTTTTGTCGTGCTTGCGATACTCTCGCAGTTCTCGCTGACTGGGTTACGGCGGCTCGTGATGCCGCTGGCGATCGGCTCGGTTGCGATGCTGATGGCCGTTTATGTGCCGCACTTGGGATTGGTCCGCGGCGGTGCGCGGCGCTGGCTCAAGCTCGGACCGATCGTGCTGGAGCCGTCGGAGGTGGTGAAAGTCGCGCTGATATTCTTTCTGGCCGATTTTCTCGCCCGCCGTCAGGATCGCTTGCGCGATTTCGTCAGCGGTCCGGGGACCGCGTTCGCAGTCGTTGGCGCTCTCGCGATTATCCTGCTCAAGCAACCCGATTTCGGCTCGACCGTGATGATCTCCGTGATCCTGTTTGTGATGCTCTACGCGGCTGGCGCTGAGGCGAAGCATCTCGGCGCGGCGGGCGCGATCGCGCTAGTGGGACTTGTCGTCCAGATGTTCGCAAAATCATACCGGATGAGGCGGCTGACCGCATTTCTCGACCCCTGGCAGGTTGCGCGCGGCGCGGGCTTTCAGTTGATCCAATCGTTTATCGCGCTTGGCGCGGGCGGTTTGCGCGGCGTCGGGCTTGGCGCTGGGCGTCAGAAGATGTTCTACCTGCCGCAATCGCATACCGATTTCATTTTCGCTGTCGTTGGCGAGGAGTTCGGAATCATCGGTGCGTGCGCCGTGATCGCGCTCTTCTGCATGATTCTGTTCCGCGGGATGCGGATCGCGCACGACGAACCCGATCCGTTCGCTAGTCTTCTCGCGGTTGGACTGACCGCGCTGTTGTCGCTACAGGCGCTGATCAACATGGCGGTCGTGATCGGTATGATCCCGACCAAGGGACTTCCATTGCCGTTCCTGAGCTATGGTGGCACCTCGATTATGATGGCAATGGCGGCGCTCGGCGCGCTGCTCGCGCTCGGCAGGCGGCCCGCGGTGCGATGAAGATCATTATCGCGGGCGGAGGTACGGGCGGACACCTCTTTCCCGCAGTCGCCGTGGGCGAAGAGATCGTTCGCGAGCGTCCTGACGCTCAGGTGGTTTATGCCGGAACGGCAAATGGTTTCGAGGCGCGATGGTTGCCGAATCGCGGTTACCGCTACGATCTCTTTGACGTACACGGAGTTCGCGGACATGGCGTTGGCGCGCGGCTTCGCGCCGTCGCCGAGTTTGCGCGCGCGGTCCGGCTCGCGCGCAGACTCGTCGCGCGTTTTCGCCCGGATCTGGTGGTGTGTGTAGGCGGTTATGCGTCGGCGCCAGTCGGAGTTGCGGCTGCGATTTCGCGGGTGCCGATCGTGATGCTCGAGCAGAACGTGACGCCGGGCTTGACTAACCGGATGCTCAAACACTTTGCGGCCAGGGTGTGCATCAGCTTTGAGGCCAGCAAAGCGTATTTCCCGGCATCCAAGGTCGAGCTGACGGGCAACCCGATTCGTTATCGGCCGCGCTCCGACCGGATTCCAATGGAGAGGCGTCCGGCGCAAATCCTTGTTTTAGGCGGCTCGTCCGGTGCGCATCGCCTGAATATTGGCGTTGTCAAAGCTTTCCAAATCTGGGGAAAAGATGTTATAAAGTTGAAGGTCACCCATCAGACCGGGGAGGCGGATGTCGAGTTGGTGCGGGAGGCTTACCGTGAACTTCCGTTCGATGCGGAAGTAGTTCCGTTTATAGACGACGTACCCGGCGCTTTGGCTGCCGCAGACCTTGTGGTCGCGCGCAGTGGCGCTGGCACGGTCACCGATATCGCCCACGCCGCCCGCGCGTCCATTCTGGTGCCGTACCCGTTTCATCGCGATATGCAGCAACTTCACAACGCTCACGTGCTCGAAAAACTCGCAGGCGCAATTATCGTCAGCGACGACGATCGGCTCGCGGAAAATCTTGCGCGGGAAATGCGCGCGATGCTCTCCGATCCGGCGCGGCTGGCGGCGATGGGCGCGCGTGCGAGCCAGGCCGTCTTTTCCGACTCGGCAGCGCGTGTGGCGCGAGTTTGCTTTAAGACCGCGCGGGTGGAGAACTAAACAGACGTGGACGTTGCGCTGAAATCGGGTCCGTTTGAAGTGCAACGCCGGCTTCATTTCATTGGAATCGGCGGCGCGGGGATGAGCGGGATCGCTGAGCTGTCGCTCAAGCTGGGCTTCGCCGTCAGCGGATGCGATCTGGCGGCGAGCGCCGCCACGGCGCGGCTGGCGTCGCTCGGCGCCCAAATCGAGTTGGGGCATCATCCGTCTCATCTGCGCACACCGCTCGACGCGATCGTAATTTCCTCCGCAGTGAAGTTTTCAAATCCGGAAGTTGCGAGCGCCCGAGATTTGAAGATTCCCGTAATCGCGCGCGCTGAGATGCTGGGCGAACTCCTGCGGATGGCCAAGCTCGGAATCGCGGTTGCCGGAACCCACGGCAAGACCACCACTACGGCGCTGGTCGCGCTGATCATGGAAGAGGCGGGACTCGATCCCACGGTCGCGGTTGGCGGAAACCTGCGCAACACCGGAACCAACGTGCGCCTCGGCCGCGGCGATTTCATGGTTGCCGAGGCCGACGAGAGCGACGCGTCTTTCCTGCTGCTTCTGCCGACGATTGCGATCGTAACCAATATTGACCCCGAACATCTGGACCATTATGGCTCGATGGAGCGCCTGCGCGAGGCGTTCGCGAGCTTTATCAATCGCGTGCCGTTCTATGGCCGCGCCGTGCTCGGAATTGACAGCGTCAACGTGCGCGCGATACTTGCGCGAGCGCGCAAACCGGTAATTACCTACGGCGGCGCTTCCGACGCCGATCTGCGCGCGGAAGCGATCGTAATCGACGGACTCTCGACGCGATTCGAGGTGACCTTCAAAGGCGTCCCACTGGGCGCGGTGACGGTCCCAACCCCCGGCGCGCACGTCGCGATGAATGCGCTTGCCGCGATCGCTGTCGCGCTTGAACTTGGAATTGATTTCGCCGTCGCGGCGCGGGCCCTCGGGAAGTTCGGTGGAATCTCAAGACGATTCGAGATCAAGGGCGAGAGCGCCGGACGAATCGTGCTCGATGATTACGCACATCATCCGGCCGAGGTTCGCGCGACGCTCGCGGCGGCGCGCGCCGGTTTCAAGCGCCGTGTCGTCGCGGTATTTCAGCCGCACCGCTTTACCCGCATGCGCGATCTGTTCGACGAATTTTTGAGCGCCTTCGATGACGCGGGCGCGCTCTATCTACTCGACATCTATTCAGCCGGCGAAGATCCGATTGCGGGCGTATCGTCGCGCCGGCTCTACGAAGCGATCCGTGCCCGCGGCCATCTCGAAGTTCACTACCTCGAACGCGAGCGCGACGCGGCGCGCGAAGTCGCGGCTGCCTCGCGCCCGGGCGATTTGATTGTCACGCTCGGCGCGGGCGACATCTACAAGCTTGGCGACCGCATCCTTGGCGCGATCTCTGATGAGGACAAGCCGGATGAGCATGCTTGAGCGCGATCTCCGTCAGCGCTTCGGCGCGCGGCTGGCCTTGTCGCGTCCCCTTGCCGATCTGACTTCATTCCGCATCGGCGGCCCAGCCGATCTCTATCTTACGGTCGACACCGAGGCCGAGCTTGGCGATGCGATCGCGGCGGCTAGTCGCGTAGGCACTCCTGTGTTTTGCCTCGGCGCGGGAACCAATCTGTTGGTGAGCGATCGCGGCGTGCGCGGCCTGGTCGTTCGACTTGGCGACGGCTTTCGCAAACTAGCTATCGAAGGAACTCACGTGGTGTCGGGTGCCGCGGTCGAATTCAGTGCGCTCGTGGAAGCGGCAGTCGCGCACGGGCTCGGCGGACTGGAATTCGGCGAAGGGATTCCGGGCACCGTCGGCGGCGGGCTCGTGATGAACGCGGGCGCGTTCGGCGGCGAAATCGCCAAGGTCGTGACCGTCGTCCACGGAGTGAGCCGGGAAGGTCTCGCGCGCGATCTGACCAGGGACGAAATCAATTTCGCCTACCGGCGGACCAATCTTCCCGCGGGATTTGTCATCACGCGCGTCGAGTTCGAGCTCGCACACGGCGATTGCGAAGCGCTGCGCCGGCGAGTTTCCGATTTGCACGCGCGCCGCTCCGCGCGCCAGCCGCGCGGAATTCCCAACGCGGGATCGATCTTCAAGAATCCGCCCGGAGCTTTTGCGGGACGGCTGCTCGAGGGCGCTGGGCTTAAGGGAACACGCATGGGCGGCGCCGCCTTTTCCGAGCAGCACGCGAATTTCATCGTGAATCTGGGCGGCGCGCGGGCTGAAGAGGTGCGGGCGCTGATCGAGCTGGCGCGCAACCGCGTCAAGGAACAGAGCGGCGTTTGGCTCGAGCCGGAAGTCAGGCTGGTCGGCGACTGGTAAGCGCATTGCGGGGATGTGGTGGTGGCGGAGCGGAGAAAAAAGCGAGAGACGGCAGGATGGAACCCATCGATGGTGGGTATTGTCCTGTGCGCGTTTTTCGTTCTGGGCGTGATGACCGGCTTTAGCCCCCCGGGCCGGGCATTGACGGCGCGCGCCGCTAACCTAATCTCCGTCTGCGCAGTACGCATCGAGCGCGCGGCAGTGCCGGCCGCCCCTGCGCTCGAATGGCTTCGCACCGCTGTTGAATCAATCGAAAGGAAACTCGGTATCCACAGTTCGTCAGCGACCGCGCGGATTGCGGACGCGGCGCGCGGCGGGGCGATCGCGATGGTCGAACGGCGCGACGGGTTCTATGCGCTCTTCGCCGACGGCGAGCTGCAGGGTCCGGTATCGCCCAACGCCGAAGGCGATCTGCCGATTTTGAGCGGGGCGCGCGCACGCGACTCGCGCGGCGCCGACCTTGTCGGGTACGCGGCCACGATGGTGCGCGCGGAAGCGCAGCTCTCGCATCTGGTGTCGGAGATGAGGGTCAACGGAGACGGAGTCGCTTCACTATACCTTGATCAAACGCGAACCGAGATTGTGATCGATCAAGCCGATGCGCCCGCGGAGATCCGCCGCGCCGATGAAGTGTTGGCGAAATGGCAAGGACGCGAGCGCATGGTCGCCGCGATCGACATGACGACGCCCGGCGAGGCAATCGTGCGGCTTGCGCCTCCCGAACCGCCTCATCGGCATGGCGTGCTGCGCAGGGTTTCGGTTCGCGTGGGACCGGGGCACACAGGCGCTTCGAACGCGGCGCGGGGAAAACGGTAAAGCGATGCGGAATTTGCTCACGGGATTGGATATCGGGACGAGCAAAGTATGCGCGCTTGTCGCCGAGGCGAGCCTCGAAGGCGATCTCGCGGTGATCGGCCACGGGGTTTCGCCGTGCTCGGGCCTGCGCAAGGGCGTCGTCGTCAATATCGAAGCGACCGTGGAAGCGATCCGCGCGGCGCTCGACGAGGCGGAAAAATCCTCCGGCGTGCGAATCGGGTCGGTGGTGGTGGGCGTCGCAGGACCGCATATCCGCGGATTGAACAGCCACGGAATCGTCGCGGTGCGCGGTGGAGAAGTCGGCGCGCGCGACGTCGATCGCGTGATCGACGCGGCCCGCGCGGTCGCGATACCGCTTGACCGGCAGGTGCTGCATATCCTTGCGCAACAGTTCGCCGTCGACGATCAGGAAGGCGTGCGCGAGCCGATCGGGATGGCGGGCGTGCGCCTCGAGGCGCGCATCCATATCGTCACTGCTGCGCAAAGCTACGGACAGAATCTGACCAAGTGCTGCGAACGCGCGGGAATAACTCCGGCAGAGATGGTGTTCGAGCCGCTCGCTTCCGCTGAAGCGGCGTTGTTTCCCGAAGAGCGCGAACTTGGCGTGGCGCTGATCGATATTGGCGGCGGCACCACCGATATTATCGTCTTTCACGCCGGAGCCGTGATGCATACCGCCGTGTTGCCGCTCGGCGGTAACCATCTGACCAGCGATATTGCGGCCGGAATCCGCACGCCGCTTGCCGATGCCGAACGGCTCAAAGTCTCTTACGGCGCGGCGACCGGCCAGGTTGTGCGGCGTGACGAAATGGTTCAGGTGCCCGGCGTCGGCGGACGCGAGCCGAAATTGATCGCGCGCCGAATGCTGACCGACATTCTGGAACCGCGGATGGAGGAGATTCTCGCGCTGGCGCATCGCGAGATCATGCGTTCGGGCGTGGCGGATAGCCTTGCTTCAGGAATCGTGCTGGTCGGCGGCACCGCGCTGCTCGAGGGCACGCAGGAACTGGCGGAACGGATTTTCGGGATTCCGGTCCGGCGCGGCCTTCCGATCAATCTGAAAGGAATGCCCGAGGAATTGATGAAACCAATGTACACAACCGCTGCGGGCTTGCTGCTTTGCCAAGGCGCCGCGCGTGGATTGAACGGCGCGGCCGCACGCTACGGGCGATTGGGCAGGTTGCGCACTCGTCTGGGCGACTGGGTGAGGGACTTCTTTTGAAGCGGCGGCGGAAAATCAACTTTGACGGCCAGCAAACTTTGCCGGTAGGTGGTGGAGGAGGTTCGCACATGATTGAATTGGTGAGTAACCCCGATTTGGGCGCTCGAATCAAGGTGATCGGCGCCGGCGGATGCGGCGGCAACGCGGTGAATCACATGATCGCCGCAGGCGTTCGCAACGTCGATTTTATCGCCGTGAACACTGATTCCCAGGCGCTCCAGAACAATCACGCGCCTCTGAAACTCCAGATCGGAGAGACGCTGACTCGTGGCCGCGGCGCCGGCGGAAACCCCGAGATCGGACGCAAGGCCGCGCTTGAAGACGAGGACCGCATCCGCGGTGAACTCGCCGACGCCGAGATGGTCTTCGTCACGGCTGGAATGGGCGGAGGCACCGGAACCGGCTCGGCCCCGGTGATCGCGCGAATCGCGCGAGAGCTTGGCGCGCTGACCGTCGGCGTCGTCACCAAGCCGTTCCAGTTTGAGGCGAAAAAGCGGATGGCAGCGGCCGAAGAGGGTCTTCGCGAGCTCAAAAATTCGGTTGACACGCTGATCACGATTCCCAATCAGCGCTTGCTCTCGGTCGCAAATCGCAACACTACGCTGCGCGAGGCATTCGCCAAGGCCGACGACGTTCTGCTGCAGGCGGTGCGCGGAATCTCGGAACTGGTGACTGTTCACGGACTCATCAATCTGGATTTTGCCGACGTGCGCACGATCATGTCGGAGATGGGGATGGCGATGATGGGCGCCGCGACGGCCTCGGGAGAGAACCGCGCTGTCGAGGCCGCGCAACGCGCGATCTCAAGCCCGCTGCTCGAGGACGTTTCGATCAAGGGCGCGCGCGGATTGCTGATCAACGTGACTGGCGGTCCCGAAATGTCGCTCTATGAAGTAAACGAGGCGGCCAGCCTGATCCAGGAGGAGGCCGATGACGACGCCAATATCATCTTCGGTGCGGTGGTCGATGAGAAAGCCGGCGCCGAGATTCGCGTAACCGTTATCGCAACCGGCTTCGGCGAAAAGGAACTTCCGTTTTCGAAATATTCGCCCTCCGGTGCGCCAATCACCGCGCCGATCGCGGCGGCGGCGACCCGTCCGGTCGATCCCGCCGAGAATCGTACGCCTGCCGCGCCGGCATCCGCGTCAGCTCCGATTCCATCGTCGGCGCAGGTGCGCCAGTTTCCGGGCGGAAAGCCGGTGCGCAGGATGGGTCTAATCGTCGATGAAAGCAGCCTGGATATTCCTGCGTTCAAACGCCGTGGAATGTCCGCTCCTTCTGAGGAAAGCGGCGCTGCGGAGCGCCTCGAACCTAACGTGCTGCTCGACGGCGACGACAAGCTGGACGTGCCGACCTTCCTGCGCAAGCATCCTAATTGACGCACTGGC
>JAJZAG010000370.1 GCA_021799555.1 Deltaproteobacteria bacterium
GGCGACGCGGCATTTGCTAGGCCGGAACTGTACCAGGAGCTGGCAGAGCGGGAGGTGAAATATACCATTCGCCTGCCGGCCAACGGCAATCTGGAACGGAACATCGCCGCATTGCTTAAGCGGCCGACGGGGAGGCCCAGCCGCAAGCCGCTGGTGCGCTACGAGAGCTTTCTCTAACAAGCGGGGAGTTGGGAGTCGGCCGCGGCGGGTGGTGGCCAAGGTCGAGTTCCACGTGGGCGAGTTGTTCCCACGGGTCGGCTTCATCGTGACCAACCTGACGGCTTCGTGCCGGTCGGTGGTGCGGTTTTACAACAAGCGCGGGACAGCGGAACAGTGGATCAAAGAGGGCAAGCAGGCGGCCGCGATGACACGGCTATCCCGCCATCGCTTCCGCGCCAACGAAGCGCGGCTGTGGCTAAGCGTCCTCGCCTATAACCTGGGCAACTTGTGACGGCGCCTGGCGCTGCCCAAGGCAATCTACAACTGGTCGCTTACGAGCTTGCAGCAGCGGCTGGTGAAGACCGGCGGGCGATTGATTAAGCATACCCGCTACTGCTGGCTGCTCCTGGCGGCGAGTCACCTGACGCGACGGCTGTTTGCCGGCATGCTGCGGAAAATCGCGGCCTTGTCGGTGTCGGCGGGGTAGCTGGGAGCATCGGCAACTGTAAAATCTAGCGACGCCCAGATGGAGAATGGAGAGGTGTCTGCGGAAATCGACCGGCGGGTGGCTCAGATCGGGATCTCAGGCCGGCGAAGCCAGAAAACTGAGCACTTTACCGGCGCAGCCGAGTGCGTGCGGCGGCGCAGGCTCCAAAATCTATGCTACGGCGTTGATTTGCGGTATCAGTCTGTTGGCGAGAAGAGGTCAAAACGGAAATTCCAGTTCAAATCGACCTTCCGGCCCAGAATTTCAGAGAGGTGGCTTTCAAGGCTGAAGAATTCCAAGCCCGGCACGAAATCGGGCTCGAATTCAACGAGCACGTCTACATCGCCGGTTGGCTGGAAATCTTCATTAAAGGGTTCTACTCGTCGCGCGGATCATTATTTTGAGGGACCGAAGCCGCCGGCTTCGGGCTGATGTCCGAATATATCTTCGGAATAGTATTCGGACTGATGAGTCGCCGGCCGGGAGCCGTATCCGTATTCGAGCATCCAACCGGAGGGATTCCGGAAATAGAATGAGTACATATGATCGTTGGAATGTCTGCCGAGCGCGATAGTTACCGGAACGCCGCTGCGCCGAACGAGTTCGTGAGTCATCCCCACGTCGTCGAGGTTATCCACTTCGATCATCAGGTGATTTATGCGTTTGGGCGAGGTGCCGATTCCGAATGCGACCGTGTGATCGCGGTCGTTACAATGCATGAAAATCGGCGTGATGGGCTGTTTTCCGGTCGGGATGATATATTCGACGCCACCGCGCATCCCGAGGTGGGTATAGAAGCGATACGCTGCCGCGGGATCTTTCTCGCTCAGGATACAATGTCCCATCCCGCCACTTCCGGTCGAGAAACGGCCGTGCATCCGGCGGCCCGGATGGAAGGGTTTGCTGGCTTGGACGTGAGGGCCGTGGAAAATCTCGACGGGCGTGCCGCTCGGATCGGTGAGCTTCATAACCTCGAGGACGTGACGCTCGCGGGCTTCTTCTTCGGAGCCAATGCGGAATTTGATTCCAGCCGCGCTCAGTTGATGTTGCATCGCGGCGAACTCCTCACCGCCGGCGACGCGAAAGCCGGCGTAGAGCAAATCGTCGCTGGCGTCTTGATGCACCACGATTCGGTGATGCCAATAGTCCATCCGCAGGTAGCATCGATCGTCTTCGCCGTCGTCGGCGACTTCCAGGCCGACGATTTCCGTGGCGAAGCGCTTCCACTCGTCGAGGTCCTTGACCCCGATACCCATGTAGCCCATCTCGGTTACCTGGATCATTTTGTCCTCCGCGATGCTTCGCCGCGCGCGGCCGCGCGCGCGGCGGATTGCGCATTGGGTACAATATGATCTCCAACCTAACCGATTTGCCATCGATCGCGCGAGTGCCGCGGCGCTGTTGTTCGCCAGGTTCGGCGGCGGTCGAAACGTGGGGCTGGGGTTGTTAGATATTTGTTTCTGCGGATCGATGATGGGGTAAAACAACATGCCAATAGCGCGCATGAGCATTCTGCGCCGGAAAAGCCGCGCTTAATTTTACGGCGCAGAGGGGCGGTAAACGCGGGGTTCGATCGGCTCGGGACTTGCCGCCCGTGGCCGCGGACTGAAAACTGATGGATATAGCATCGATGAGCACGACGATTTTGACGATCCTGCGCGGAGCGGGCGCGTGGTCGCTTGTTGCGATTTTTATCGTGATCGCGCTCGAATCGTCGGCTTTCGTTGGGATGCTGTTTCCGGGAGAAATGGCAGGGCTGCTCGCAGGAGCGCTCGCCTCGTCGGGAGTATGTTCGCCGTGGATGGCGTTTGCCAGTGTCGCGGGCGGCGCGATCGCCGGGGATTTCGGCGGATTTGCGCTCGGGCGGTACAAGGGCGAGGCGGTGCTGGCGCGATGGCGGTTCGCGCGGCGCCATTATGAGCGCAATCGCGCGCGGCTCGAGGGTTATTTCGCGCGCTGGGGTGCCGCGACCGTGTTGGCGGCGCGCTTTGTCGCGGTGGGGCGTGCGTTTGCGCCCTTTGTCGCGGGGCTATCTCGGATGCGGGCGCGGCGCTTTGTGCCGATGGCGGTACTGGCCGGGCTGGTGTGGGGCGGCGCGCTGGTCGCGGCCGGTTTCATTTTGGGCGACCACTGGAAGACAGTCGAGGAAGTGACGCGATCGCTTGGCGCGGGAATCGTCGCCCTGTTCGGGATCACGATCGCGATGGCGGCGCTGTGGCGATATGCGGCCGCGCATCAGGCGGAGATCACGGCGGCGTGGCAGCGGCGCGCCCGTGCCTATGGCATCAACCTTGATCCGATCGCCGAGTTCATGCGCGCGCGGCTTTCTCCCCGCGGCTATCTTGGCTTGCACTTCACGGTGGGACTCGTCGCGGTTGGAGCGATGGCGTGGCTGTTCGGTGGAGTCACGCAGGACATCTTCGCGCAGGATCCGCTGGTGCGCGTCGATCGAATCGTCGCGGAGGTTATCGCACGCCATCGGACTGCGGACCTCGACACATTCATGATGGCGCCGAATTTTCTGGGCAACCCGTGGTGGCTCAGCTCGATCGTCGCCGGTGCGATGATTGCTTCGCTGCTCGGCGGCGATGCGGCGCTCGCGGTAACCGGTGCCGCGATTTTCGGTGGCGCGTACGCGCTGGCGTTTGGATTGCAAGTGATGTTTTCGGGCTTTTCGCCCGACGTGGCTGCGGCTCGCTTGGTCCACGGCTTTCGGGGCTTCCCGAGTCTGGCGCTTGCGGCTTCGAGCGCGGCGTATGGATTGGCGGGCTACGTTGCGGCGG
>JAJZAG010000371.1 GCA_021799555.1 Deltaproteobacteria bacterium
GGCAAGCCTTGGCTTGCCGATTTGTTTTCGGGCGAGTCATGGTTTGGCGCCACGCACGAACTGGTCCCGCCGTGGACGCGGACCCACGGAAAATACCGGTGGTGGAAAAGCGAATGGCGCCAATATGCGCGTCAGCTTTTCGCGCTCAGGAAGACTCATTTTGACCTACTCGTCGGCATTCGCTTTGACCCGCGCGAAGTTGTTCAACTCCGGCTTTTGAATGCCGCGCGTAGGTGTGGAGTTGTTGGAGCGGGTGGCAAGGCTTGGATTACCGATCCCGTAACAGTCGCGCCCGAGGACTACTACGGGAGCTATCGCGCCGAGTATAGCGCGCTTGCAATCGAGCAATTAACCGGACGCAAGCAGGAGTCGTGTCCTCGGCTCAAGGTTGATGACGCGGCCCGCGCGGCGGCGCTCGCGAAGCTTCGCGCTGCTGGATATCAGGGTGGAACGATCGTCTGCGTCCACAATGGTGCTGGCAATCCAATTCGCCAATGGCGTGCCTCAAGCTTCGTGACGGTGCTCGAGTCAGTTCGCACACTTTCGCCGTTCGTTGTGCTGATCGACGACGGTATTGATGCGTGCGGGCCACGGATCGACAGACCTAGGTCCTTGCGCTCGACGGTCTGGAAGAGCGATCTCGCAGGGCTCAAAGCTCTGCTGTCGGTCGCCAACGTGCTTCTGTGCTGCGACAGCGGCGTGATGCACATTGGGGCGGCGTGCGGATGCCATGTCGCGGCGATTTTCGGCCCCACGTCGCCGCAGGCCTTTTTTCCGCGCGGACGCGCTCATCAACTGATCATGGTCGAGCCGATGGATTGCCGCCCGTGCCTGGATAGTTGCATCTACTCGCGTCCTATTTGCATGGACGGCATCACCGAGGATGCAGTCTGCAAAGCGCTGCAACGCGCGATTGTCGAAAGCACTTCCGTTTGATTTTGCGCGGCCGAACGATCGCGGAATGATGCGACCTGCCGCGTACGCGTCGTCCGCTGTTCAGCCGCTTTACTCGCCGCTATCGGCCAAACCGCGAGCACCATCCTGAGGTATCGCGATTTGTGCTCCCGCCTGACGATCCCGCCGGTATATTTCGTCTCCTCAAATCCTTCGTTTTGAGTTGTAAGATCGTCTGAGCGGTCATGTGACGGCTCAGACGGCTAAGCTTTCGCGCGCCTAGAAAGCTGACTTAAGCGGTGAAAATCCAGTTCGATGGTCTCCGTGTCGAGAGCGTGCCGCGCGGGGAATCACAACCGGAATCGAGCACGAACGCGAGCGGATACTGGCACAAATCAAATCACGTTGCGTTTGACCTCTGGTGCCGATACGATCAGTCAAGATTTTCACGCACCAGCCGATGCGGCGGGACATGACGTTGAGGAGGATGACGATGAGGCGTTTTATACTTTCATTCGGTCTAGTTTTCTTCGGGCTGGCGGCCGCACCCGGGCTGGCCTCTGCGGCGAAAGGATTCAACAACCGTACGATTTCCGGCAGCTATTCGCTTCGCTTGGCGGGCTGGGATATGGCAACACCGAATACGCCCGTCTCGATCATCGGGAACTTCCTGGCCAGCCGCGGTGTTCTTACCGGCGGCGTGAGCATCAACGACGGAGGCGTAAACTGCACTACCAGCCTGACGAATGGGAGCTCTTACTCTGTGAATCGGGATGGCACGGGAACGATGACTCTGATTCTTGACGGTAACGCAACGTGCGGCAAGGGGTCGCTCCCGATCGGCAGCGCAGTGTTCAGTTTCACGGTGGTGAACAACGGGTACGGAGTAGACTTCGGTGCGATAAGTACTTCGCCAGCGATTATGGTATTGTCGGGAAAAGCGACATTTGAAGGCAAGATCAAATAATGTCGCGCGGGTACGCCTATCAAGCCGGAAGTGAAGCCTGGCGTTCGGAGATTCCCTTGAGACAGGCATTTGGAAGAGTCTGCGCGATTGTGGCGTTGACCTACGCGCTCGCGCTGGCAACGGGATGCTCCTCCAATCAGCAGGCGGCGGCGCCAGCGCCTGAGGCCTCCGCGCAGACCGCGCCGCAAGCGATGGCTTCTCCGGCAGGATCTGCGGACGCAAGCGCCCAAGCGCAGGACTCGAGCGATAGCTCGGTCGCCGGCGATATCTGGGAAGTGGTTACGTTCCCGCTCCGCGTAGTCGCCGATATCGTCGGATTCATTCTGTAGCAGCGTGCCCAACTCAGCTCGGAGCGTGCGATTTTAGGAATTCGCGCACCCGGGTAACAGTTTGCGGAATTAGCTCAGGGGTTTTCCAATCGCGCACCAGCGTCGCGTTGGGAGCCAGCCTTGCAATCTCCTCCGACGTGGCGGTGGGGTGATAGTCGTCACTCCCCATCAGGATCATGAGCGGCGTTGTGACGGTTCGAACGAAGTCGCGCGAGACGTTGAAGACGAACTCGCCCGCGTACATCCGATCGCGGAATTCCCGCAGCCCGCCGTCGTCGATTTCGGGATGCGATGGCTTTAGTGCCTGCGCCCATCCGTCGAACATCGCGAAAAACAGCTCTCGATTGTTAGATGATAGCCCGATCGGGTTTTGCAGAACGGCGGCGCTGACGCGAGATGGCGCCTGCTTGATCGCTCCGAATGCATATGAACTACCGATGCATCCGCCGAGAAGATGGCAACGGCTGATTCCGAGATGGTCGAGCAGTGCGATATGATCCGCCGCGTAAGTATGCCATCCATCGGTGCGACTGAGCGGAGCGCGTGATTTGCCGGCATTGCGCTGATCCATCGCGATCACGCGAAAATCCTTCGCGAGCTCGACAGTGGGATCGAATGGGCTTTTTGCCCAGAACTCGATCGAGGATCGCATCCCCCCGGGTGCGAACAGCAAGATAGGATAGCCGGAACCAAATTCTTCGTAGTAAATCGAAACTGCTCCACGTTCAAACTTTGGCATCGAGAATAGCTCCGTTGCGCTCGTCGGCGGTTCGCCGTGTCAGGACGCAAGCTGCCGGCGTTGTGCGTCAGTCTCGGTTACATTTCCAAGGATTGGCTCGATATCTGGCACGTATTTTTGCCCGGTACGCCATGCGTGGACCCGTTTGGTTGCAGATTCCATATAAGTGTAAACCACTGGCGTGATGTAAAGTGTCAGAAACTGCGAAAAGAACAGTCCGCCGACGACCGCGGCACCGAGCGGGCGGCGCGAATCCGCGCCGGCGCCAAATCCGATCGCGATGGGTAGCGTGCCCATAAGCGCGGCCGCAGTGGTCATCATGATTGGGCGGAAGCGAACGATCGCGCCCTCGAAGATCGCCTCGGCGGGCGGCTTGTTTTCATTGCGCTGAGCGTCAAGCGCGAAGTCGATCATCATAATGGCGTTCTTCTTGACCAATCCCACGAGCATCACGACGCCGACGAATGCGAACAGATCGAGATCCATCCCGAACACCCAC
>JAJZAG010000046.1 GCA_021799555.1 Deltaproteobacteria bacterium
GGCACTCGCCGAGGCAGTGGACGCGATAGTCGCTTATGGCGATGACGCGACGATCGAGGCGATAGGCGGAGTCAGGACTATCGGCTTTGGAAGCAAGCTTTCGGGCGCTATAGTCACCGGCGAAGCGCTCCGCGAATCGAGCGTTCGCGATGCAGCCGCTGGGATCGTGCGCGACGTGACTTTGTTCGAACAACTCGGATGCCTTTCACCGCATCATGTTTTCGTCGAAGACCGCTCGGGTCGGGCAGCGCGATATTTCGCGCACGCGATGGTGGACGAAATCGCGGCGCTTTCGGTCTCGATGCCTGCGCCGGACAAGATGATGCTCGAAGACGCGGCCGCACTTCGGCGCGTTCGGGAGATCGCGCGATGGCGCGAGCTTGGCGAAGAAGCGATCGAGCTATTCGAAGGCCCGCGTCTTGAGTGGGCGGTGATCTATGATCGCGATGCTTCCTTTCGGCCGTCGCCGGGATTTCGCACTGTCTCGGTTAGTCCGTTTCGCGATCGCGAGGATTTACTGGCGCGGCTCGCGCCAGCCGCTGGACGGCTCGAAGCGTTTTCAATTGCTGGGCGGAGGGCGGACCGTGCCGTCGCGCTCGCAAAAGATCTCGAGGCGCTTGGTGTGACGTATGTGGCGGCGCCCGGTGCGATACAATCTCCTCCACTGAGATGGCGGCACGGCGGGGGAATTTTCCTCGATACGATGATGGCACCGGGCGCATTTCCATGAACCCCGATCTGAAAGAACTGTTCTATCGGCATCTCGCGCAGACCTCGGATGCGCCGATCGGTCTCGAAATCGAGCGCGCGCAGGGCTGTTGGCTCTATACGCGCGATGGCCGCCGCTACCTTGATCTGATAGCGGGAATCGGCGTCGTCGCGCTCGGCCACGGTAATCCCGACGTTTCCAGCGCGATCGAGCAACAGGCTCGTCGCTATCTGCACGTCATGGTCTATGGCGAGTATATCCTCGAGGCGCAGGTGCGGTTCGCGGCGCGTCTGGCGGGAATTCTGCCGGCGCCGTTGTCGCGCGTCTACTTCACGAACAGCGGGGCCGAGGCGGTCGAGGGCGCGCTCAAGGCTGCCCGCAAATTCACTGGGCGCGCGGCTTTCGTTGCGTTTGAGGGGGCATACCACGGCGACACGATGGGCGCGCTGGCGCTCGCGGGAAATCGAGAGTTTCGCGCGCCGTTCGAGCCGCTGCCCGGTCCGGTGGTACATTTACCGTATGACGACGTTGGCGTGCTTGATTCGGTCGATTCATCAGTCGCCGCCGTAATTCTCGAACCGGTGCAAGCCGAAGCCGGCGTAAGGATTCCCGGCAAGGACTTCATCCGCGCGGTGCGCGAGCGATGCGATCGAGTGGGGGCGCTCCTGATCTTCGACGAGGTGCTGACCGGCTTAGGGCACACGGGGCGGATGTTTGCACTCGAACATTTCGGCGTCGTGCCGGATATAATTGTGATGGCGAAGACGCTCGGCGGCGGATTGCCGCTCGGCGGATTCGCAGCGCGCGACGAAATTCTCTCGGTGCTGGCGCGCAAACCTGCGCTCGGCCACATCACGACCTTCGGGGGCCATCCGTTGTCCTGCGCGGCAGGTCTGGCCGCTCTCGAAGTGATCGCGCGCGAGGGTCTGCCCGAGCGCGCTGCGGCGACCGGCGAGTATCTGCGTCGCGGTATCGCCTCGCTCGATGCTCCCGAGGTCGCGGCGGTGCGCGGGATTGGGCTGTTATATGGGATCGAATTTCACGACCCGGATTTTGCGCATCGCTTCGTCGCCGCGGCGCTAAAGCGCGGAGTGGTGATCAACTGGACGCTCAACGCGCAGCGCGTGGTCAGGCTCGCGCCGCCGCTCGTGATCACACGACAGGAAGTTGACTTCGGCCTCGAGATGATGCGCCTCGCGCTCCACGATGCTCACTCGTGACGAGCGATCCAGGTATCGCACGGTCTTTAGCCTCGACGCACCCTCGACTATTATCTCAATACACCGCGCCGCTTGCGCGACCGAAATTATCCATTCCAGTGACGACCGAGCACTACATGGCCCCGGGCGCTAAACTCGGACGCGTTCCATCCACTCCGAAGCGGCGCGAACCCGCACGGACGGCGGATGACGCCGAAGCGCTGAACGTTCTCAAGATCGGCGGTGCGCTGGGTCTCGTTTTCCTGCTTGCCTACGCGATCGTCGATCTTACCGGAGCGCAGCGCGGCGCCGCCGCGGAGACCGAGCATTGGGCACTGCTCGGCGCGACTTGCCTGTTTTTCGGGATGACCTGGACGCCGTTATTCCGGCGCTATTGGAAATTCTGGGCGCTGGTGTACTGCGTATTCGTCATGGTGATGTTCGTGATGATCAGCGCGCGCACCGGAGACCCGGAGTCGCGGTTCATCACGATGCTGCTGTGTCCGCTGGCGACGGCATCATTCGTAAGCTGGGGATGGCGATGGCAGCTTGCGATGAACGCGGCGGCGCTGGCAATCTATGCGGCGGCCGAGCGCTTGGTGCCGGTTGCATCGCAGCTGAACACGTTCCGGTGGATGGGCTTGCTTGCGGCGCTCGCGTTCGCGCAGGCCACCGCGATATTCGTCGAGCGCTATCGGCTCAGGATTCGCGGACAGCTTGAGGCGCTTGAAGCGGCGGCACGCTTTCGCGAAGCTCAAATCGCCACGATGGTCCACGATATCCGCAGTCCCGTCGCGGCGGTTGCCGGATTCGCCCAACTGCTCGAAGAAAGCAGCGCGGACCCCGAACAACGACGCCAACTAATCGCGCGGATCGGCTCCGCTACGTGGAATATGAACCTGGTTGTCAGCAATGTGCTTGACCTCTACCGGATTGAAGAAGACGGACGCTTCCACCCAGTCCTGACCCAGGTCGATCCGGCAAAAGTCATCGCCGCCGCCGCGGAAGACTGCGCGGGCGAAGCGCTCCGCCGCGGGCGCGAGCTCGAGCTTCAAGTCGCCCCGATGCCCATGGCGACACTCGACGGGCATCATCTGGATCGAATTGTGCGCAACCTGGTTGCCGCCACGATTGCGCGTGCGGACGGCAGGATCGTATCGCTACGCGCGGCGGTGCGCGGCGCAACGCTTGAACTCGAACTCAATGCCCACTGCGCGCCGATCGCGCCCGCCGATTTGGCCTCGATGCTAGCCGGCCCGGACGGCAGCGGACGCGGCGGCGGCGCGCTCGGATTGTTTATCGCGCGCCTGATGGCCGAGTCGGCCGGCGGAAGCGTCAAGGCCGGCTATGATTCCGAGACCGGAATCACGCTGCGCTCGGAGATCCCAATAGCCGGCGCGGACAGCGACGGCACCGCAGCGCGTCCGGACGCGCCGTGAAATATCGGACGACCGCCCCGCGCCGCGGAGAAAAATCGCGCGCTGAGAAGCCATCGCCCGAGTTCGCCCTTATCGATCGGCTGTGCGCGCGCTTGCCGCTCTCCAAGCGAACGATCCTCGGACCCGGCGACGATACCGCGATTCTATCCCCGAGCAGGCGCGCGCAACTGATGACGATAGATTCGATGGTCGAAGGCGTGCACTTCAATATGCGCTGGGGCACTCCCGAGCAACTTGGAGCGCGCGCCGTGACCGTGAACTTGAGCGATGTCGCCGCGATGGGCGGTACGCCGACGGCATGCGTGGTCAACCTGGCAGTTCGGAGGGGACTTCCGGTCCGTTTCTTTGATCGGCTCTATGCCGGGTTGGTGCAAGAGGCGCGCGTAGCGCATTTGGATGTGGTCGGTGGAAACATCGCTCGCGCCCAGCAGCTCGCGATCACGATCGCGCTCATCGGCGATGCGCCGGCGGCGCCGCTTCGGCGCGACGCCGCGCGTGCAGGCGATGAGATTTTCGTGACCGGGACCGTCGGTGATGCCGCAGTGGGATGGCGCGTGCTTGCGGGGAAACTGCGTTCTCACGGCGCCGCACGGCGTTATCTCATCGGCCGCTATCTGGCGCCAATTGCGCGCCTTGGCGCTGGAGCACGCCTCGCGCGGATTCGTCCGGCGCCGGCCGCGATCGATATCAGCGACGGGCTCTGGCAAGACCTGGGACATATCCTCGAACGGAGCAAGGTGGGAGCTGAAATCGATCCGCGCGCGATCCCGGTGTCCGATGCGTACCGCTCGTTGATGGGCGGCGATCTAGCGCTCGCGCTCGGCGGCGGCGAGGACTACGAGCTGCTGTTCTGCGTGCGTCCGGGATTCACGGAGGACAGGCTTTCGACGATGCTGGGGGTGCGCGCGACGCGGATTGGGCTAATCACCGCACGACGCGGCGCGCGGCTGCAGGGTGGCACGCAGCCGACGCGCGGCGGATACGATCAGCTGCGGGCGGACGATTCGTGATCCTGGTATTGCCGATCCTGGTTGGGGCGTTGATTTTTGCCAGCGCCGCGCTGGCCGCGTCAGAGACGGCCATCTTTACACTCGCGCGCATCGAACATATCCGCGAGCAACTGAGCCGCGCGACGGGTAGTGCGCTCGAACGGTTGTTGAGCAGGCCGCTTGAGTCGCTGATCGTCGTCATCGGGATTAACGAGGTTTGCAACGTGGTCGCCGAGTGCCTTGCGACTACGTTCTTTTTGCTTTGGCTCGGCGCGGATCTGGGCCCGTTTGTGGCGGCGCCCGTAATGCTGGCCCTGGTATTGATCCTGTGCGACATCACGCCCAAGACTTTCGCGCTCGCCTATCCGGCCGCGGTCGCGCGCTTAACGGCGCGTCCGCTCGCGATTCTGGCCGAGCTGGTGCACCCGATCGCGCGCCATTTCACCCCGCTCGAAGAAGCTCCCCATCCCGAACCGGTCTCGGAGAGCGAGTTCAAGGCGCTACTGCGACTCGGAGAGAATCAGGGCGAAGTTGAGCCGGCGGAGCGCGCGCTAATCCATCGGGTGTTCGATTTCGGAACCCGTCGCGCGGCGGAGGTGATGACGTCGCGCGACAGAATTTTTGCGGTTGATATCGCCACAGCGCCGGAACAGATCATGGCTGAGATCGCGCACGGCCATTTTTCGCGTGTGCCGGTCTATCGAGGAGCTCCTGACAATATCGTCGGTATTCTGCACGCGAAAGATCTCGCCGCACGGCGACTCGAAAGCGGCTCACCCCGCATTGACCGTATCTTGCGCGCCGCTTATTTTATCCCGCCCGCAAAACCACTCGGCGAGCTGTTCGATGAAATGCGGCGCGGCCGCTTCCAGATGGCGCTGGTGGTCGATGAGTACAGCAAGCTTCTGGGGGTGGTTACGCTGGAAGACTTGCTCGAAGAGCTGTTTGGAGAATTGCGCGACGAATTCGACCTCGAGCTGCCAGAGCTGGAAAAAACCGGCGATCGCGAATGGCTCGCGTCGGGCGCGATCGAGGTGAAAAAACTCAATCTCGCCCTTGACGCCGATCCTCCGATCGAGGCGCGCGGCGGCCGGCCCACGCTGAGCGCACTTGTGTTGCGCAATCTCGGCCGCGTGCCGTCCGCTGGGGAAACGTTGCAGCTCGGAGCGTTCGAGGCGCGCGTCGAGCGGGTGCGCGGCGCGACCGTCGAATTGGTGAGGCTCAAGCGATGACGATTGCGTGGCTCATCGCGGCGATCGCTGCCTGCGTGGTAGTGCAGGCGTTCTTCGCGGCCAGCGAAATTGCGGTGGTGTCGGCGGACGACGTAAAGGTGCGCGCCGAGAGTGAGCGTGGCGACGCACGAGCGCGTGCTCTGGGCGCGCTGCTGACGAATCGGGATCGACTGCTCGCGTTGACGCTGACCAGCAACAACCTCGCGACGGTGCTCGCCGCGGTGATGCTGACCGCGTTCTTGCATCGCGCCTTTCCGGGTTATTCGTACTGGGCGCCATTTATTCTGGCACCGATCACGCTGATCTTCGGCGAATCGATTCCAAAGCTGGCCGCACTCGGAAATCCACTGAGCTTCGCGCGCTTCGTCTCGCGTCCGCTGCGATTTCTCGCCACGACTCTGGCGCCCGTGCTTGTCGCGGAAACTTGGCTCAGCCGCGCGATGCGGAAGATTGCGGGCGTAGCGCCGGACGCAGAAAGCGTGTTCCTGAGCCGCGAGGATCTCGTCCGGCTGCTGCATCGCCGCCTCTCCGATTCGTCCGCGCATGAGCTGCACGATGCGATCCTGCCGTCCGAGCGCCAGATGATCAGCCGGATTTTCCGCTTCTCGCGCGCCGACGCACGCAAGGCCATGGTCCCGCTGGTGCGGGTGGACGCGGTGCCACGGGACATGCCGCTGAGCGCCGCAATCGAAACCGTGCGCAAGGTCGGCTTCAGCCGGTTGCCGGTGTTCCGCGATCGAATTACCGACATCGTCGGCGTGGTTCATGTTTTCGACCTGTTACAGGCGCCGGACCTTACTCGCCCGGTCGCCGAAGTGATGCGGCCCGTCAGCTACTTTCCGGAGTCGATGCCGCTCGACGAGGTCCTGGTTGCGCTCCAGCGCACCGGCGAGAACATGGGTGTGATTGTCGACGAATACGGCGGTGCGGCGGGGATAATCACCGTCGAAGATCTGCTCGAGGAAGTGGTCGGCGAGATCGATGACGAGCACGAGCGCAGCGAAGAGATCGCGCGCGTGGTCAACCGCGTGACGCTCGGTGTCTCAGCGCGCGCGCCGATCGCGGAATTGAACGAACGCTTCGGGCTGCGCCTGCCCGAGGGTGATGAGTATGCTACAATCGGCGGTCTGGTGCTGGAAAAATTGGGACATATTCCACAGCCTGGAGAGCGGCTCAAGCTCGCTGGAATCACGATCACCGTCACCCGCAGCGACGCTCGCGCCGTGCGCGAATTGCGCGTGCATCTTGAGCGTCCGTTGCGCGCCGAGCTTCTGAAGCGCCGATGACCGAACGACGCATCCGCGAGATTATCGAGTCGGTCGCGGCGGGCAAAATCACCGCCGGCGCTGCGATGGGCGAGTTGCGCGAGCTGCCGTTCGCGGAGTTGGGCTTCGCCAAGCTCGACAGCCATCGCACGCTGCGCCGCGGCGTTCCCGAAGTGATTTTTGGCGAGGGAAAGTCGGCCGAGCAGATTATCGCGATCGGCAAATCGATCGCCTCCTTGGGCGCAAACCTCGTAGTGACCCGGCTTGCGCCGGAAAAGGCCCGCGCGGTCAAACGCTCGCTACGCGCGATGGTCTATCATCGCGAGGGTCGCGTCGGCGCTATCGTCAAAGAGCCTGCGCCGATAAGCGGCCACGGCGAGATCATGGTTATCAGCGCGGGTACGTCCGATATTCCGGTCGCCGAAGAGGCCGCAGTGTGCTCGAGCCTGTTCGGCAACCGCGTTTCACGACTCTACGACGTGGGGGTCGCGGGAATTCATCGTTTGACCGCAAACCTTGAGACCTTAAGGCGCGCCAGCGTGCTGATCGTCGCGGCCGGGATGGAAGGCGCTCTGCCTTCAGTGGTCGCCGGGCTGGTGGACAAGCCCGTCATCGCGGTGCCGACCAGCGTCGGCTACGGAACCGCATTCGGCGGAATCGCAGCGCTGCTCGGGATGCTCAATAGCTGCGCGAGCGGCGTCACCGTCGTTAATATCGACAATGGCTTCGGAGCGGCCGTCGCCGCTACGCTGATGAACCGCGCCGGAATCAATCGCGACGGCAAGTAGCAATGGCGCGGCGGAGTACAATCACTCAGGGACGCGCGCGCCGCGCGATCAAGATGGGCGAACTCGCCTCTCAGGTCGGGTCGAGCTACCTATGGAATTCGCTCCGACGGCCATTCCTCTCCCGTACCGAGCGCGAGCGCGAGTTGCTCGATACTCACATTAGAAACGCGCGCCGGATCGTCGAAAGCTCCACCCATCTGCGCGGCGCATTCATGAAGCTCATCCAGATGCTCTCGATGCGGCAGGATCTTTTGCCCGGCGAGGCGCTGGATGTCCTGAGAGCGACGCAATCGAGCGTACCGCCGATGAGCTACGCGACGATCGCGGATCAGATTCGCCGCGAGATCGGCAAACGCCCCGACCAACTCTTCAGACGTTTCGACCAGACCGCGTTCGCCGCCGCCTCGCTGGGGCAAGTGCATCGCGCGACCACTCGCGACGGACGCGAGGTCGCGGTCAAGGTCCAATATCCGGGCGTCGAGAACACGGTCGAGCAGGACCTCGGCAATCTGAAGCTTTTGTTGATGACAATGCAGGCGATCGGGCGCGATGTGATGCGCCAGAAGATCGATTGCGGCGCGGTGTACAAGGAACTCGAAGAGCGCCTGCGCGAGGAACTCGACTACGTGCGCGAGGCGCGCAACATGACCGAGTTCGGGCGCCTGTTCGCTGACGATCCGGAAGTCATGATTCCCTCGGTGCTCAAGGAATTCAGCTCGCGCCGCGTGCTTACGATGACGTTTCTTGATGGCTACCCGCTCGCCGACGTGATGGGGCCCGAAGTAGATCTCGGGCTGCGCGCGTGGGTGGCGCGCAAGGCGCACGCGATCGTATGGCGGCAAATCCTCGAATTCGGCCTTTTGCACACCGATTTTCATCCCGGCAACTACCTGGTGAGCTACCATCCGCGCCTCGGGATCATGGATTTCGGATCGATCCGGCGGTTTAGTCATGCGGTCCGCAAATCGTACCTGAAAGTCGCGCGCGGAATCGTAGATCTGGACGACCGCGCGATCGGAATTGGGATGCAGGAACTCGGATGGGTGGATCGCAGCCGCAACCCCAAGCCGATTATCGAGATCATACACATCCTGTTCGAGCCGATGATGACCGATCGCGATTTCGATCCGTGCGAGTATGACGCGGTCGGCAAAGCAACCCGGGTCGGCGAGATCGCGTTCGAAAATCGGCTCTACAACTCGCCTGCGCATGGCGTCTTTTTGCTCCGCGCGCTAATCGGGCTCGAGGGAATTATCCGGCGGCTCGCTGTCAAGACGAACTACCGCGAGATTTTCCGCGAGTGCGTCGAACGCGCCGAGCGATGACGCGCCATCAATCACGCCATCTGCCACACGAAGTGCTCGAGGCGCTCGAGCGGTATCGCGATCATCACTTCCGGCGCGTGCCCGCGCGCCGGATCGGCAGCGCGAAAAGCGCCCTCAAGTTCATCGAAGAAACTGGATTTTGCTCCGCGTTTGTCGCGGGATTAGGCGTGCCATGCCTGCGCGAGGCGATCGTCGGAGAGCGCGAGCCGGTCGCGTCCGAACATATCCAGCACGATTACGGAATCGTAATGACCTGGCGGATCAAGGACGAGCTGCCGAAGAAGCGTCAGGTCTATTACGGCAAGGTGATCGCCGGGCGGCCGGGATTTATCGCGCGCGATATGCTGAGCGCGTTTCTGCGCCTGCGAGCCGCCCCGGGCGGACATTTGAAGCTGTACAGGAACGGAATGCTGTCGCAGTGCGCGAAGCTGGTGATGGATGCGCTGGCGAAGAGAGGCGCCGCCGAGACGCGCGCGCTCAAGCTTGCTTCCGGCTATGCCCAGGCAAGGTCGCGCGCCGCGTTCGACCGCGCGATGAAAGAGTTGCAGGAGAAATTTCTCGCGCTCAAGGTCGATGAACTTGCCGACCCGTTTACCTATGTGTGGGACTCGATGGAGCATCGATGGCCCGACGCGCTCGCCGAGGCTCGCGCGCTCGGAGCGCGCGAAGCTGCGTATCGTATCGTACGCCGTTATTTCGAGGTCGCGGCATTTGCAAGCGAGCGAAGTATCGCAAGAGTTCTCGGAGTCGCCCCCGGACTGGTGGAGTATGCCGCGCGCCGGCTTGAGCGCGACGGGATAATCACACGCGGCGTCCGGATCGAGGACTATGCGGGAGAATTGGCGATGCTCCGGGAGTTCGTGCGATAAAGAAAGCATCCGCCGCGAGCACGGGTCTGGCAGGTAAGTCTCCCAATCCTTGCGGCCGGAACAAATCACGCTCTCTGTGGAGGTCACGATGCCGCTCGATCCAGCCGTCAGGGCAATGCTCGACAACATGAAGGCCGCCGGGTTTCCCGAACTTGATTCGCTGCCGCCGGTCCAGCTTCGCAAAGTCACTTCCGAAATGTTCGCGGCAACGCGCGGGACGCCCGAGCCGGTCGCCAACATTGAGAATCGCAAGATTCCCGGACCGGCGGGGCCGATTCCGGTGCGCGTCTATACGCCGGCGGGAAGCGGGCCGTTTCCGGTGCTGGTTTTCTATCACGGCGGCGGATTCGTGATCGGCGACCTCGACAGCCACGACGGCGTATGCCGCGCCCTCGCGAATCAGGCACGATGCGTTGTCGTCGCGGTCGATTACCGGCTTGCGCCCGAACACAAGTTTCCGGCTGCGGTGGAAGATTGTTTCGCCGCGACGCGTTACGTCTCCGACCACGCCGCCGAGTTCAATATCGATCCGAAGCGGCTCGCCGTCGGCGGCGACAGCGCGGGTGGAAATCTGTCGGCGGTGATATCGATCATGGCGCGTGACGGCGGCGCGCCGCCGATCGCGTTTCAGTTGCTCGTCTATCCGGCAACCGACATGGCGTGCGACACTTACTCGCACAAAACATTCACCGATTATTTCCTGACCGACCGTTCGATTCGCTACTTCCTCGGCCACTACTTGCGCGACGCAGCCGACAAAAATCTGCCGCAAGCCTCGCCCGCGCTGGCGGCGCATCACAAGTCGCTGCCGCCCGCGCTGATAATCACCGCCGAGTTCGATCCGCTCCGTGACGAAGGCGAGGCATACTGCGTGAAACTCAATGCTGCGGGCGTGCCTGCAAAGTTCACCCGCTACGACGGGATGATCCACGGCTTCTTCACGATGGGCGACGTGCTGCCCCAGGGAAAGCAGGCGGTCGCCGAGGCCTCGGCCGCATTGCGCGCCGCCTTCGCGAAGTAACAAAAGCGAAGGCGCGGATTCCGCAGATCGGCGGATTTTGATCGAACGGCACGCGAAAAACATAGTCGATAGCGGCGCACCGCGACTCCGCTGCTATACCACCGGACATGTGGGTTCGCATCCGCCGGTTCGGAAAGTCGAGGTCGCTCGACAAGTCTGAGTATTCCGATGCTGTCGCAGTAACTGGTGGAGAGGCCAACCTAAACCGCCTTGGCGGCACGATCCCGCCAACGCCAGTTAGCGGCGGCGGTTTGCGCGGGTGGAGCGGCTTGATAGTGATCTTCAGGTGAGCAAGAGCACCTCGCAGTATGGGCAACATCCGGGAGGAGGGCGCGCACGTGCGCCTAAATAGCGCGCCGCCTTCGCGACCAGACGGTGGCGGCGCATCCGCGGAAGTCCTCGCGACGGTCCGCCGCTTTTGGGGCTTTGAGACTTTGCGCGCCCTCCAGGCCGAGGCGATCCGCGCGGGCCTCGATCGGCGCGATTCGCTGGTGGTGATGCCGACTGGCGGCGGCAAATCGTTGTGCTATCAGGTGCCGCCTGCGGTCGCCGGGCGCACCGATATTGTCATCTCGCCGCTGATTGCGCTGATGAAGGATCAAGTGGATGCGCTGCGCGCGTGCGGCTATCCGGCAGTCGCGCTGCACAGCGGCATGGACTTGGCTGAAGTTCGCCGTATCGAGAACGAAATCGCGACGCGCCGGCCGCATCTCATCTTCGTCGCGCCGGAACGGATGCTCACGGCGCGATTTCTCGAGCTCGCCGCGCGGATCGGCGCGGCTTCGTTCGCGATCGATGAGGCGCATTGCATCAGCCAGTGGGGCCACGATTTCAGGCCCGAGTACCGTCAACTCGCCGAACTGAAGTCGCGCTTCGAGGGCGCAAGCCTGCACGCCTATACCGCGACCGCGACCGAGCGCGTGCGGCGCGATATCGTCGACCAACTGAAGCTCGCCGACCCCGCAGTGCTGGTCGGCTCCTTCGACCGGCCCAACCTGGTTTACCGAGTGATCCCGAAGATGTCAGTCAACTCGCAGGTCGAGGGCGTTTTGCGACGCCATCGCGGCGAAGCCGCGATCGTTTACTGCATCTCGCGAAGGGACACCGAGCAGATGGCAGGTTATCTGGCCGGAGTCGGCTTGCGCGCCGCGCATTATCACGCCGGAATGGATGCGAACGATCGCCGCAGGACACAGGATCGCTTCGCCGCTGAGGAGATCGACGTGGTCGTCGCGACCGTCGCGTTCGGGATGGGGATCGACCGCAGCGATATCCGCTGCGTGATCCACGCGGCGATGCCGAAATCGATCGAGCACTATCAGCAGGAAACCGGGCGCGCCGGCCGCGATGGATTGCCCGCCGAATGCGTCCTGTTTTATTCAGCCGCCGACGCGATGCGCTGGCAGAGCCTGCTCGAACGCAGCGCCGCCGAAGCCGAGGTTGCCGCCGACGTTGCCGACAGCGGCAAGCTGCTGCTCGAAGAGATGCGCCGTTACGCGACCGTGGTCGGATGCCGCCACGCGGCGCTATCGGCTTACTTCGGCGAGAAATACGCCGACTCGAACTGCGGCGCGTGCGATCAGTGTCTGGGCGAAACCGAGGGCATTGACGACGCAACCGTGCTCGCGCAGAAGGTCCTCTCCTGCGTCGCACGCGTCGAGCAGCGCTTCGGCGTAGAACACGTCGTCGATGTGCTCATCGGTTCGGACAGCGAGCGGGTGCGGCGATGGCGTCATGAGCAGTTATCCACTTACGGCCTGCTTAAGAATCTGCCGCGCAAGCAGGTTACAAATCTGATCTATCAGCTCGTTGACGCCGCCCTCCTCGAGCGCACCGGTGGCGAGCGTCCGGTGCTGAGACTCAATGAAGAATCCTGGCAGGTGATGCGCGGTAATCGGCAGGTCAAATTGCTGCGGACAAAAAGACCGAAAACCGCGCGCACCCAAATCGAGGAGACGAGCTGGCGCGACGTGGATGAGACGCTATTCGAAAGCCTGCGCGAGCTGCGCCGCGCAATCGCCGCCGAACGCGGCGTCCCCGCCTACGTGATTCTCCACGATTCGAACCTGCGCGACCTCGCGCGCGCGCGGCCCGCCACGCTCGAGGCTCTCGGCGCGATACGGGGGATGGGCGAAAAGAAGCTCGCCGATTTCGGCGTGAGATTGCTCGAGCGGATTGCGGACTACGAGCGCAACCCGCCGCCCGCGCCCAGCCCGGCCCGCAATCCCTCCGCTAAACCCTGAGCCGATCGCTCGAATTCACGCCGCGACCGTGTCGGTCGCTCTCGTCGACGCGTTGAAGACCGTCGACGGTACCCGCAAACGCCGGTCGGACTCGTAGATCTCTCGCACATTGGCAAGCACGCCGTCTCTCGACATCGTCAGAGCGGCGACGCGATCGAACAGCGCCATCATGTCGGCGGTAATCTCATCGGCGGGCTCCGGCATCGTTCCCCAAACGTCCCACGGCAGCATCTCCATCCGATTGAGCGAGGCGAGATCGCGCACCATGTTCTGAGCGATGAACCACAAACCGGATTCGTTAATCATGCTAAGCCCAAACAGGTTCGCGTCAGCGCGGCCGCTGCGGCACATCTGCCATGCGTCGCCGGCGATAACGAAACGATCGCGCGCAACGTCGAGCGGATCGATGCCCGGCTTGAACACCTTGCGCTGCACCGCGTCGAGTTGCGCGTCCACCAATCTCCAGCGCGATTCACCGGCGTTCCAATATTCGCATACCCAATGGTCTTCGTACTTTCCGGGCGTGAAGTACCCGGCGAAGCCGCATCGCGCACGCGCGGAAACTCCGTGCTCCCGCAGGATCGCGCACAACATCACGGAGAAATGACGACAGACGCACGCCATCCGGTTACGCGGCTCGCGCGCGACGGCCAGCGGATGCGGGTCGAGTGCAACAGCGCGCTCGATCATCGCGGTGACCGGCCGCAGATTCGCTTCCGCGTATCGCTCGGGCGATAATTTGAGATCGTAGAGAAATGGCGCGATATCGCGATGGATGAGCACGCCCTGAATCACCTCGCAAAGTGCGGCTATGTCGCGCGGCAACGAGCGCAATTCCGCCCCGTGCGCATCCGCTGCGGTCATCGCTCCGTGACTCCGGTAATACTCGCGTGAACTTTCCATCACGTTCTCCCTTGCGCCGAGAGCTCAGGCAGTGCCGTGGGCTAAATCAGTAAGATGACGCTCAAGGTTGACGAGCATCCGCTCCCAATCGATCGCACCCAGCGCGGCCGTCGAAGCTCGCATGAAGCGGCTGCGGCGCGCATACATCTCTTCGATCGACGCGCGCGCTTCAAGCACCGCCTGCGCCTCGGTCGCGGCCGCGCCAATCGCGCCGCCACTTGCGGTCGATTTGTTAATCGACCAGAACCAACCTTGATTCGAGGGCCAGACCACGAATCCGGTGTCCAGGTAATCTCCGCGTCGTCGCATAAGTCCTCTCCGCCGGTCGTTACTTCGCCGTTTGCGCAGCCTGCCCGCCGCCTGACAGCGAGGGATGAATCCAAATGTCCGAGTCCCGGCCAACTTGGGCGTCCAACTCGCCGAGAAAGCGCGCGTTCTCGCCGTCGATAAATATGTTCACATGACGCCGCAGCGCACCTTGCTCGTCGAGTACGCGGTCGCGGATGCCAGGGAACTCCTGCGCCACCGCCGCGATAACCTCTGCCGCAGTCAGGCGCTCATCGGCCCCGGGTTCGAGCGCGATCACGTCGCGACCGCCGGTCCATTTGCGCAGCGCCGAAGGTATATGCACGCGCATCACTAACTCACAGTCGCCGTCTTGACGCAGAGTATTGGCGGCAGGAACTCCGCGATCGCCCGCCAGCTTTCACCTTCGTCATTCGAACCGTAGAGCTGTCCTCCGCGTGTTCCGAAATATAATCCAGCCGGATCGAGCGAGTCGGCGGAAAACGCGTCGCGCAGCACCGTGAAATATCCGTCGCGTTCGGGAAGCCCCTTGCCGAGCGGCTGCCACGACCCTCCCGCGTCGCGCGAGCGCCAGACGCGCGGAATTCCACCGGGCGGCACGCGATCCGCGTCAGCGGTCAGCGGAAAAGTGTAGATCGTTTCGCCGCGGCGCGGATGCGCAACCATCGGGAATCCAAAATCCGACGGGAGCCCGTTCTCGATCGTGACCCACGAGCGGCCCTCGTTGTCGGTGCGATAGACGCCCGGATGATTTTGCAAATACATCCGCGCAGGATTTTCAGCGTCGAAGCGAAGTTTATGCGGACATAGCGTCGCTCCGGGAACGTCGGGATGCACCCGCAGCCCGTTGACGCAGGTTGCCCACGAGTCGCCGCCGTCTTCGGTGCGGTAAATCCCGCCCGAGGAGATCGCGGCGTACATCCGCTTCGGGTTCTCCGGATGAACCAGAATTGAATGCAGGCATAATCCTCCGAAGCCGGGATTCCATCGCTGACGATCCGGATGGTTGAACAACGCCTCGTTCAGGCGAAACGTCTCGCCGCGATCCTCAGAGCGAAACAGCGCCGCCGGATCGACTCCTGCCAGCACGGCATCGTCGCCGAGCGAAGTGGCGGCTTCCAGCGCCCAGATCGCGTTGAGCGCGACGCCGCTGCCGCTGGGGAACTTGACGTTGCCTTCGATTGCATCGTTCCAGGTGGCGCCAAAGTCGTCGGAGCGGCTGACCATCGCGCCCCAGTGCTCGCTCTTGTTGCCAATCAGAATTCGCGCCGCGCCGTTGCCAATAAAAGCCGCTGACCAGACCGATTGTCCAGGAAAATGCGGCCCCGTCATCGCGAATTTCTCGCGCGAACGATCGCTTGAAAACAGGAACGCTCCTTTGGCCGTTCCCACCATCAGCAGAAGGTCGCCGGCATTGGGCCGAAGCTTCGCTTTAGTCATCGTCGCATCCTCCCCTCGTTTCACGCGTCCAGCAGGCAGCCGACCATCCAGGGAATGCCGAAGCGATCGACAAGGGAGCCAAACGCCTCGGCAAAGAAGGTCTTTTCCAGCGGCATCCGCACGGTGCCGTTCTCCGAGAGCGCCGTGAATATGCGCCTCGCATCCGGTGCATTCTCCGTGGTGAACAATACGGAAAGGCCTTGCGGCCGCTCGTAGCGCTCGGGCGGAGCGTCAGATCCCATCAATAGGAACGCACCCACGCTGAGCCGCGCGTGAATGATCTTCCCGCGCAATTGTGGCGGTGTTTGAGCGGCGGCCGGCGAATCTCCAT
>JAJZAG010000372.1 GCA_021799555.1 Deltaproteobacteria bacterium
TTCGCGAAAAAGGGGTAGCCCGGCGGACACGAACGCCGCTTCCGGAACGAACCTGTCCAGCCCGTCCCTGCGTGCGGATGTGAGAGGTATCCGGCGGCGGCTTTCGGCGTCCGCCCTTGCTGCACTCCATTACAGCCTCCGGTAAATATTGAGGGCATCGCGGCAGATGAACTATGTTCCGATCCGCCTCAAGCGCTTCGCGGAGTCGAATCCCAAACTGGCCGGCGCCGGCGGGCTGGTGCTTTGTTTCCTCGTCCTGGTCGCCGTGTACACGCGCCTTTCCCTGACCGGGAGCAAGAATTCCGATGACGCGGCATTGGTCCTCGAAGCCCGGGACATCCTGCACGGGAACATCCTGCTTCACGGATGGACGCTGCCGCTCGATACGTTTTATACAACTGATATTCCCCTGTACGTAGTCGGTGCGCTGTTTGCCACCGATCACGCCAGGCCCATGTACGTGATACCGGCGGCGGAATATGCGTTGATCGTCGTATTATGCATTGCGACGGTCTGGAAGCGCGTGCCTGCGGTATCAAAAGCGATAAGCGTACTGTTCATTATTTCGATAATTGCATTTCCGGCATTGACCTTTGGTCCTCCCACCGAGGGCGGCGGCGATCACGTTATCGTGCTCATCTTTCTACTCGCCGCGTTCTGGCTGCTTTCCAGCGATCGCTTTGTCGCGGCGGCGATCGTTCTGGCGCTGGCCGATATTGGAGATCCGCTCGCAGTCTGGATTGGAAACCTGGCGATCGGCGCAGTCGGTTTGCGGATGTTGACGATCGAACGGCGCAGGGCGATCCGGATGGTCACCGTCGCTGGCGCGGCGGCCATAATCTGGAAGCTGGCGGATCTCTTGATTCGGCATTTCGGCGGCTTTCAAATCAGCGCCGGACTGGCAAAAGACGAATTCGTCCCGCTGAGCAAATTGAGCGCAAACTTATATCAATTTGTCGCGTCCGTGCTTGTGATCTTTGACGCTAATTTCTTTGGCCGGCAAGTAGAGTCGTTCGCCACGATGCTAGTTCTCGTGCACTTCGCGTTATTGCTCTTTATGGTTTGGGCTGTAGTCAGGTTGATCAGACGCAGTCTCGCGGGCGAGTGGGAAATCATGACCGAGCTCCTATGGATGACAATGGCCGCGGACGCCGCCGCGTTCATTCTTTCGGCCCATCCAGGCGACCTCGCGAGCGCCAGATATCTGGTCCCACTCCTGATCTATGGAACGCTTCTCGTGGCGCTTGCATGGTCCGCTCTAGGCATTGAGCGGAAATACTTCCAATACCTTCTTCCCGTTATATTACTCAGTTATGCCGTGGGATTTACGATCCGGACTATGGCGCCGATCGCAGCCAACCCCACGGACGCAGTTGAGTATATCGAGTCGAAGGGCCTAAAGGAGGGCTATGGAAGCTACTGGAGTGCGGGAATCCTAACCGTGATGTCCAATGGCGACCTCCACGTGCGCCAGGTAACACCGGGGCCGGGCGGAGTATTGGTGCCGTATCGGTGGCTCTCCGCCGCCCAGTGGTATGATGCACCGGATGCGCGCTTCGCAGTGTTCGATTCCCGCGAGTTTATACCGGACATTAGCAGGGCAGTCATGATGTGGGGCCAGCCGCAGGAGATAAAGACGATAGACGGGTACCACATCGCGATTTGGGGGGAACCGATTCATGTGCCGCAGCAGTAACAGAGCAGCAGCCCGGCGGTTCGGTATGGAGCGCCGGTGATGGCGTTGGCTGCCACGTTTGCGAAGACCAGTAGATTATTCAGCCGATGGTATGGGCGGCTGTTCTCGCGCAATCCGTATCCGCTCTATCGCTTTCTGCGCAGACGCTATCCCGTATTGCGCACTCCGGTCGGTTTCTGGATAGTTACTCGCTACGCTGACGCTTACAATATTCTGCGCGACCGCCGCACCAGCACGTTCGATCTGAGTGCGCTCGATTCGTTTCCGCCCGACGACGGACTTCGCTCGATGCAGGTGCTGTTGCGTCCTGCGATCCAGTTTCGCTTTCCACCCGATCACACTCGTTTGCGCCGCGTGATGGCAGGGGCGTTCTCGCCCGCAAGTCTCGAGGCGATGCGCCCGCGGATTCAGGCGATTGCGGACCGCCTGCTCGACGCGGCACAGGCGCGCGGCTCGATGGACGCGGTGCGCGACTTTGCTTTTCCGTTGCCGATCGAGGTGCTGAGAGCTCTGATGGCCGTGCCCGAGCGCGACCGCGGAAAGCTTGCCGAATGGGTGCGATCGCTCGGCGGATCGATCGACCCTGCTGCCAGCGCGAACGATCCGGGCGCGCTTGTGCGCGAATCGATCGGAACGGCCAAAGAGTATTTCTGCGCGCTCGCGGCCGAGCGGCGCAAAAACCCAGGCGAAGATCTGATCAGCCTGCTCGTCGAAGGGCAGGCACGCGGCGAAGTTGCAAGCGACGACGAGGTTGCCTGCAACGCGATTTTCACTCTGGTGGCGGGTCACGAAACCACCATGAATATGCTTGCGAACGGGACGCTGGCGATGCTGCAAAATCCTGCGCAGGCCGATCGCCTTCGCGCTGATCCGGCGCTCATCGATTCGTCCGTCGATGAAATCCTGCGCTTCGAGAGTCCGGCGCAGATCACGTTCCGTACCGCGATCGAGCGGATCGAAGTCGGCGGGCGAACCGTACCGGCTGGCGACCATCTGATTGTGATCATGGGCGCGGCTAATCGCGATCCGGACCGGTTTCCGGATCCCGACAAGTTCGATATCGCGCGGCCAGACAATAACCATCTCGCGTTCGCCGGCGGAATTCATCGATGTATCGGCGAACCGCTAGCGAAACTCGAGGGGCAAATCGCCTTCGAAACTCTGCTCCGGCGGATGCCGAAGCTCAGGCTGGCGGGCGGCGGCTACGAGTGGCGCCGCACGATGGTGCTGCGGGGCTTGACCCGATTGCCGGTCGCGTTCTGAGCTCGGCGCGGCTGGCGCGATTGGAGTCCGAACGCCATTAGTTCGCGCGGCTGATTGCGATGCGCATCGGCGGTGGTGTGCTGTCGGCGTATCGCCATTCGCGCTTGAACCGCTTGTTGACCCTTGCCGCTTCGGCAGCCTTTCCCTGAGCCGCGAGAGATTGCGACAGTCCGTATAACGAGCGCGGATTGCCGGGATTTGCAGCCAGATCTTTTTTGAATACGTCTTCGGCCTGGCGATTTCGCCCGAGCGCCAGCAACTCGGCACCCAGCGCCTCCCGCACCGAAAAGTACCATGTTGGCGGCTCGGAATAGGGTATTGCGTCCTCGCGGCGCACCGCGTCGTCATACCTGGCAGCCGCACTGGCGTGATCGCCGGCGGCCGACGCCATCGCGCCATCCAGAATGGCCGCGGCAAGTTCG
>JAJZAG010000373.1 GCA_021799555.1 Deltaproteobacteria bacterium
CGGGTTTGTCGTTAGCACCCGACCAGGCGGCAGGACATCGAGATAGCGACGGCGACGGGAGTTCGACGGGTCCTGCGTCCTGCGCGATCACGAGGCGCGTAAAACCGGCGATCGCCGCGGCAATCGTCAGCGATTTAACAAGTCGGAGCAGAGCGACGGACCTCGCTCGAGCCATAGGAAAATTCCCGCTCCCCCGTGATTGTCGTCGTTGGACACGGCCAATATCAAGTGGTCTCGCAGCCGCGAAAACGACCTCACCGCGACCGAGCCGGAACGGCCGTTGTCCAGCGGTTGCGCGAGGGCATCCGTGCGCATATGCGTTAAGCCATCTTGGAATCGCAACTCAAAGCTGGTGACGCGGTAATCTTTATCGACCGCAAGGGACGGCGGTATCTGAAGACGCTCTCCGCGGGAAAGAAAATTCTGATCCGCGGCGAACTCACGGCCGACTCTGTTTTCGGAATCGAGGAAGGGTCGCGGGTGAAGTTTTCAAACGGCGAAACCTTCCTGGTCCTGCGCCCGACCTACGCCGATTTGATTCCGCTGCTGCCGCGCGCCGCGCAGGTGATCTATCCGAAGGATACCGGGCCGCTGCTCATCTGGGGCGATGTGTTTGCGGGCGCGACGGTTATCGAAGGCGGCACCGGCGCGGGCGCGCTTACGATCGCGCTGCTGCGCGCGGTCGGTCCGGCAGGGCGGGTCATCTCATATGAAATCCGCGAGGACTTTGCCGCCGTCGCGCGCAAGAACGTCGCCGCATATTTCGGCGCCGCACCCAACTGGACGCTCAAGCTGCGCGACCTTTACGACGGCTTCGACGAGACCGGCGTCGATCGGATGTTCCTTGACCTTCCCGAACCGGGCCGCGCGCTCGAAGTCGCCGCGCGCGCGCTGCGCCCTGGCGGCGTGTTGATTTGCTACGTTCCGACCGCGCTGCAAATCAAAGACACGGTTGACGCACTGCAAGCGCGCCCCGAGTTCGGCGAAGTAGAAACGTTCGAGACGCTGCTGCGCCATTGGCAGGTCAAAGGGATGAGCGTGCGGCCGTATTTCCGGATGGTCGCGCATTCGGCGTTCATCATCGTCGCACGCCGACTCGCCGATGCCACCCCGGGCGCGGAGCCGATCACGGCGGCGTCAGGCAGCGGCGCATCGGAGGAACCGAAAGCGGACGACAGCCGCGCAACAGGCGAAGACCGCGATCCCGCCGACTAGGCAATCCGCGCACGCGCGCCCATCCGCGGTTGCTTGAGTATTGGAGGACGGATGCGCAGAATTATTTATAACATGCGGATCACACGTCGGAAATTTATCGGGCTTGGCGGCGCCGCGATACTCATCGCCGGCGTCGGATGCACGAAGAGGTTCGCGGACGCCAGCGTCGCTCTCCCGTCAGAAAAATTCGGCGGCCCAACTCCGAATTCCGACTTTTACATTACCTCTTTCGGCAGCACGCCGGCGGTGGATCCGAATGCGTGGCGTCTGAGAATCAAGGGATTGGTCGCAAATCCTGTCAACCTGACTTATGCGCAAATACAGTCGCTCGCACAGATCGACGAGACGCTGACGCTGGAGTGCATTTCGAATCCTCCCGATGGCACCGCGATCAGCAACGCACTGTGGCAGGGAGTTCGGTTGCAGCCGCTGCTCGAGAAGGCGCGCGTCGATAAGCGCGCGGTCTGGGTCACGATGCGCGGGGCCGACGGATATTACACCGGGCTGCCGGTCGAAGAGCTCTTACGGCCCGAGAATTTTCTTCCGTGGAAAATGAACGGCGTTCCGCTTCCGCCCGACCACGGATTCCCGGTGCGGATTTTTATTCCAGGCAAGTACGGGATGAAGCAGCCGAAGTGGATTACCGAACTCGAATTTCTTGACCATCCTGCGACCGGATATTGGGAGGCGCGCGGATGGAGCAATACGGCGTGGCGAAAGGTTAACTCGGGATTTTTCTCGCCGCGCGTTCCGGGCGGATTGAGGTCGATTTTCAGTCGCAGCGCAAAGGTGACCGGACCTGTGGATATTTACGGATGGGCGCTCGCCGGGCCATCGGGAATCCGGCAAGTCGAGGTCTCCTCCGACGATGGCGCAACGTGGCATCAGGCCGCGATCGTCAAAAACAGTTCACCGTATGTATGGACCGTATGGCGATATCACTTCGCGCCGCGCGAGCCGGGAAAATATCTGATTCGAGTTCGCGCAACCGACGGCAACGGGGTCGCGCAGCCGCCCGTCGATCCGCAACAGGGCAGCGGGATGAGCGGACAGGCGCGGATGGCCCTCGAAGTCGAGGCAAGTTGACGGGCCGGTCAATGGAACAGGCGATGGAAAAAGCCTGCGATACCGCCCGGTGATGGACTCGAGTTCGGCGCCTGCCCGACGGTTCCAGGAGCGCCTGCGCTACCGCGCGGCGGATTCGGCGTTCCCCCGACCGCGGTCGGCAGCGCGGCGAGGATTCCGCCTCCACCATGCAGCGGGCACGCGACGGTCGGCGCAGTCCCGATCAGAAACGGCAGCGAGATCGCTCGCGGACATGCCGGCGTCGCAAGACCGCCGCTTTGCGGGTCGATCGTGGCCATCACGATACCCGACGGCTCGGCGAAATCTGAGGACAGATTCGTCACTGCGTGGGTCATAAATCCCGCCCACGCCGGAAGTGCGACGCTGGCCCCCGGAAGTCCCAAGCTTTGCGGCTCGTCAAAGCCGACCCACACGCCGCAGACGAGGTCGGGCGTATAGCCGATAAAGTAACCGTCGTGATAGTCCTGCGTGGTGCCGGTCTTGCCGGCCGCCGGAAAATTCACCCCCATCCTCTGCGCCGCCGCGCCGGTGCCATAGCGCAGGACCTGCTCGAGAGCGCCGGTAATCAGGTAGGCCACGCGCGGACCGATCACGCTATGTGCGTCGTCGTCGTGATGGTAGATAACGTGCCCTGCCTTATCGACGACGGCGGTTACCGCATAAGGAGTTTCTTCGACGCCCTCAGCGGCGAACACCTGGTAGGCGCCAGTCAGCTCAAGCAGCGTGGTTTCATCTGAACCGATCGAGATTGGCAGCACGGCGGGCAGGTCTTCGCGAATACCCATCTCGTGCGCGGTTTTCACGATTCGACCCGGCCCGAGCTGGCTGCCAACCCATGCGGTCGGCACGTTGAGCGAATCGTAGAGCGCCTCCGCAACGGTGACTTGTCCCTGATAAGTGCGCTCGTAATTTACCGGCGTCCAAGTGCCAAACGACATCGGTCGGTCGGGAAGGACGGTCGCCAGCGTCATCGGGGGCGAGAATGGCGCTAGCGCGGGATCGATCGCCGTCAGGTAAACGATCGGCTTGAACGCCGACCCGGGTTGGCGCTGGGCCATCACGGCCCGA